>JACQYL010000085.1:0-16587 GCA_016208165.1 Deltaproteobacteria bacterium | reverse complement strand
AAGGACCTTTTTATCGACCGGAAAATTCCCCGGTGGTTGCGAGGGGCCTTTCCCCTGGTGTGCTCGGACGATCGGATCGCCTGGGTGCCGGGCTTGGCGCTGGACGAAGGATTTCGAGTCTCGTCGTCCACGGCAGGGTCCGTATGGGGCCGTTTGAGCGGATGGTTGCCGGATTTCATGTCTCTGGAAAAACCGTCTTGAGTTCGGGCATTGTATGCTATAGAATTAATAAATTTAGGGAAAATAAAAATGGGAGGCTTTGTTTGAATCCTTTTTACAAAAACCTGGCTCTTTGGCTTGTGATCAGCCTGTTGATGATCTTCCTGTTCAATGTACTCAACAGGCCCCAGGAAAGCAAAGAGCAAATCAGTTATAGCCAGTTCTTATCCGCCGTTGAGAAAGGCATGGTGTCGTCGGCGACGATCCAGGGAGATAATCTTTACGGCAAATACGTGGACGGGCGTGGATATAAGACCTACATTCCCAACGATCCCGATTTGATCGGGATCCTGAGGAAAAGCGGCATCAAGATCGAAGCGAAACCGGCGGATGAATCGCCATGGTATATGACCATTCTCATCTCGTGGTTTCCGATGATACTTCTCATCGCGGTCTGGATTTTTTTCATGCGTCAAATGCAGGTCGGTGGCGGGAAGGCCATGGCTTTTGGAAAGAGCAAGGCCAAACTCCTGTCGGAAGACAGTAAGAAAGTCACGTTCGAGGATGTCGCCGGAGTCGAGGAAGCCAAGGAAGAACTGAGTGAGGTGGTGGAATTCCTCAAGGATCCCAAGAAGTTCACCCGGCTGGGCGGGCGCATACCCAAGGGGGTGCTGCTCGTGGGTGCACCGGGAACGGGCAAAACGCTTCTGGCGAAAGCCATTGCGGGTGAAGCGGGGGTGCCGTTTTTCAGCATCAGCGGCTCCGAGTTTGTGGCAATGTTTGTGGGCGTGGGCGCGTCCAGAGTGCGAGATCTGTTCGTCCAGGGAAAGAAGAATGCGCCTTGCATCATTTTTATTGATGAGATCGACGCCGTGGGACGGCACAGAGGGGCCGGATTGGGCGGTGGACACGACGAGCGTGAACAGACGCTGAACCAGCTTCTCGTGGAAATGGACGGTTTCGAGTCCAACGAAGGCGTCATCCTGATTTCGGCTACCAACCGGCCCGATGTTTTGGACCCCGCGTTGCTTCGTCCCGGCAGATTCGACCGTCAGGTCGTGGTGCCTGTTCCGGATATTCGCGGTCGCGAAATGATTTTGAAGGTGCACACTCGAAAAACGCCTCTGGAGGACGGCGTGGATCTGAGTATCATAGCCCGGGGTACGCCGGGATTTTCCGGTGCGGATCTCGAGAACCTGGTGAACGAAGCCGCCCTGCTTGCAGCTCGACATAACAAGGACAAGATATCCCTCGGCGACCTCGAGATGGCAAAAGACAAGGTCATGATGGGTTCGGAACGAAGAAGCATGATCATCAGCGACGAAGAGAAGAAGATTACCGCCGTCCACGAAGCGGGGCATACGTTGGTGGCTAAACTGGTTCCCGAGGCCGATCCGATACACAAGGTGACCATTATTCCCCGCGGCCGCGCATTGGGACTCACGCAACAACTTCCCGTGGACGAGCGTCACACCTTGCCCAAAAGCCATCTGCTGGCCATGCTGAAAGTGCTCATGGGCGGAAGGGCGGCGGAAGAACTGCTTACGGACAAGATCACCACCGGGGCCGGCAACGATCTCGAGAGGGCTACGGATCTTGCTCGGAGAATGGTCTGCGATTGGGGCATGAGCGACACGCTGGGGCCGCTGACGTACGGTAAGAAGGAAGAGCAGATTTTTCTGGGACGTGAGATCGCTCAGCACCGCGATTACAGCGAGAAAACAGCCCGGATGATTGATGAGGAAGTCAAGAAGTTCGTTCTGGGATGCTATGACGGAGCCAAGCAACTGCTTTCGGAAAACGTCGAGACGCTGAAGGTCCTGAGCAACGCTCTTCTCGAAAGGGAAACCCTGACCGGCGATGAAGTGGAATCGCTGATGAAAAAAGTCCGGAGCGGTGCTGAAAGCGGTTTCCCGAAGGGCGAAAATGCCTCCAAGGGCGCTACCCTCCAATCTTAACGGTTTCACGGCCATGCAAATGGAACCAAAGGGTCGCACCCTCGTCATGGGGGTGTTGAATGTTACACCGGATTCGTTCTCGGATGGAGGAAGGTTCCAACATCTCGATACGGCCCTCGAACAGGCCGTGAGAATGGTCCGGGAGGGGGCGGATATCATCGACGTCGGCGGCGAGTCCACGCGCCCCTTTTCAGATCCCGCGTCTCTGGAGGAGGAACTGGAGCGGGTGATCCCCGTTATTGAGGGGATCCTCCAGCAGGCGGATATCCCCATTTCCGTGGACACCTATAAGAGCGCGGTGGCTATAGCCGCCCTGGATGCAGGGGCGACCATCGTCAATGACATCAGCGCCCTTCGTTTCGATCCGGAAATGGCTCGCGTGGCGGCGGAGCGGGAGGTCCCGGTGATCTTGATGCACATGCGGGGCGAGCCTAAGAACATGCAAGTGCATCCTCACTACGACGACGTGGTCGGAGACATACGAGCGTTCTTTCTCGAGCGAATGGAATTCGCCCGTCGCCAAGGCATCCCCGAGGACCGGATCGTTCTGGACCCCGGCATCGGATTTGGAAAAACGGTGAACCACAATCTGGAAATCATCAGGCGTATGGGCGAGTTTTTGCCGCTGGGGCGGCCGTTGCTCCTGGGATCCTCCCGGAAGTCGTTTATCGGAAAAATACTGAACAGAGATGTGGACGATCGGGAAATCGGAACAAACGCCACGGTGGCGATCGGAGTTTACAACGGCGCCCGAATCGTGCGAGTCCACGACGTTGCTTCCGCCAAGGAAACCGTTCTCATGGTAGAGGCCATTAAAGCCGGGTTTCATGGATAATGTTGGAGCTTATCAAGGTTTTTCGATGGCAGGATGTCGTAGACATTCTGGCGGTTGCGTTCCTGATCTATCGGGTGCTCGTTTTCATCCGAAGAACGCGTGCGCTCCAAATGCTGATCGGTCTCGCACTTCTGATTCTGGCTTTTTTTCTCTCCGAAAAACTGGATTTCTTCACACTCCGATGGATTCTTAACAGCTTCCTCAGTTCCATCATTATTGTCATTTTCATTCTGTTTCAATCCGAGATCCGTCGCGGACTCACGCAGGTGGGTAAAGGCACCTTTTTCTGGGACGTGCAGGAACAGCTCCAGTTGGTGGAGGAGATCAGCCGGGCCGCGATCCAGATGGCCAGTAAGAAAGCGGGAGGTCTGATCGTCATCGAACGCTCGACCGGTCTCAAGGATTACGCCGAAAACGGAGTACAGATCGACGCCGCCGTGCACAGGGATCTCCTTTCGTCCATTTTCAATACGGAGTCCCGTTTGCATGACGGCGCCGTGATCATACGAAATGGAAGAATCACTTCCGCCGCCTGCTTTCTCCCGCTGACGGCGAATCCGAGCGTCAGCCGTTACTTCGGATCGCGGCACCGCGCGGCCATGGGGATCACGGAAGAAACGGACGCCGTGGCGGTTCTGATTTCCGAAGAGGAGGGGCAGGTGTCCATCGTTGTGGATGGCAAAATCAGTCCCCGGATGGATCGCGCGGCATTGCAAGGCACGCTCCGCGATCTCATCACCGGCCGGGAGGGACGAAAGCGAAAGACGAAGGACCGTTAAAGGATGATCAAGGCATTTTTTACTCAAAACGCGCTCCTGAAAGTCGTGTCCATCGTCCTGGCGGTCATCCTGTGGATGTTTGTGGTGGGAGAGGAGCGGGCGGAAGTGGGACTTTCCATACCTATCGAACTCATCAACCTGCCGCCCAATCTGGTGATCACCGGTGATGTGGAACGGGCCGTCAATGTGCGCGTGAACGGTCCCAGGAGACTGGTTCGACGCCTGCAGACCGAACCGTTGCATAAGACCATCGATCTTTCCGGCGTCAGAGATGGGAACGTGTTCTTCGAGATCGTGCCCGACTCGCTGCTGTTGCCCCACGGAGTCGAGGTGGTCGGCATTAGTCCCGATACCATTGGAATCGCCCTGGAACGGTTGTCGGAGAAGGAAGCTCAGATTCTTGTATTGACGGAGGGAAAAACCGAAGAAGGGTTTGCCGTGGACTCCATTACCGTCAAACCTGAAAAGGTGCGCATCCAAGGTCCCTCGAGTGCTCTGAAGAATATGCATTCCGTGTGGACCAAACCGATCCGTGTGGACGAGAAACGGGAGTCGTTCAAAACGGCGGTCTCGCTGGATGTGCGAGATCCACACCTGAAAGTGCTGACCAAAGAACCCATTGTGGCCGAGGTCCGGATCTCGGAGAAGAGGATCACCAAACGCTTTGAAGGACTTCCTATTCAGGTGGTGAATGCGGAAGGTCGATATTCTATAAAACCGGATCACGCGGCCGTTATTGTCACCGGTCTTTCATCGGTCTTCGAGAAAGCGTTGAAGGACGGGACCCTTGCCGTGCGGATCGACCTGAAGGGATTGAGCGCCGGAAGACATTTAAGACAGGTCAAGGCGGAACTTCCGGTGGGGACGGAACTGGTGGAAGTGAATCCGTCCGTTATTGAAGTGCACATTACGGGTGGTGAACCGGAAAAACAAGGAGAGTGAACGTGCGTCGTCTTTTCGGCACCGACGGAGTCAGAGGGGTGGCCAATGTATTTCCCATGACGGGTGAGATCGCCATGCAACTGGGTCGCGGTGTCGCTCACGTGCTAAAAGGTCGGAATCGGAGAAACAAGATCGTTGTAGGCAAGGACACCCGCTTATCCGGATACATGCTCGAACACGCCATTGCCAGCGGCATCTGTTCCATGGGAGTCGACGTGTTGCTGGTAGGGCCCATCCCCACACCCGGCATTGCGTTTCTTACCGCGAGCATGCGGGCGGACGCCGGGATCATGATCAGCGCCTCGCACAACCCGTTTCAGGATAACGGCATCAAGGTGTTTTCCAGGGACGGTTTCAAGCTGCCGGATTCGGTGGAGCTTCAGATCGAGGACCACATTTTTTCAAACGAAATCGACTCGTTGAGGCCAACGGCCACGGAAGTCGGCAAAGCGTTTCGCATCGATGACGCCCTGGGTCGCTACATTGTCTATCTCAAGAACGGCTTTCCCATGGATCTGACCCTGGAAGGCATAAAAATGGTGATCGATTGCGCCCACGGAGCTACCTACAAGGTCGCGCCGGCCGTTTTTGAAGAACTGGGCGCGGAGATTGTATTGATGGGGGCTTCGCCCAACGGACACAATATTAACGACGGGTGTGGCTCCCAGCACCCGGATGCCCTCATCGACCGGGTCAAAAAGGAAAAAGCGGACCTGGGTGTGGCTTTCGACGGAGACGGGGATCGGGCCGTCATGGTGGACGAGAACGGAGAACTCGTGGACGGGGACCATGTTCTTTCCATTCTTGCAAGGGATATGGTGAACAAAGAAACGCTGCGTCACCAGACGGTTGTCGGCACGTTGATGAGCAACTTGGGATTGGAGATCGCCCTGAAGCGAATGGGCGTTCGGTTGGTGCGTTCCGAAGTGGGAGACCGATATGTGGTCGAGGAGATGCGTCGAAGAAATTACAGCCTTGGGGGCGAGCAATCGGGTCATATCGTATATCTGGATCACAGTACCACCGGGGACGGCATCCTGACCGCTCTGCTGGTGCTGGCGGTGATGATGCGGGAGGAAAAGAGTCTGGCCGCTCTCGATGACGCGATGGAGTCGTACCCGCAGGTTCTGGTCAACGTCGCGGTAACGGAGAAGCCGGACCTTATGACCATACCGGATATTAAAGAAACCTATGACGAGATTGAACGTCGTCTGAAGGACCGGGGGCGGATTCTATTGCGCTACTCGGGAACCTCGTCTAAGGCAAGAGTCATGATCGAGGGCGATGATCTCGCACTCATAGAAACGCTGGCTCAAGAGATGGCCGGCGTTGTTCGCAAACAACTGGGGTGAGATAGATGAACGAAAAGGAACGACTTCTGGTCCTGGACGCCGGAAACACCAACACGGTTTTCGGGGTGTACGAAGGCGAAGAATTGATCGGCAGTTGGCGTATCCGAACGGAAAAGGATCGAACGGCGGATGAATATTCCGTGTTGATGGACGTGCTCCTTCGCCAGGGCAAAATAGATCCCGCTTCCATCGGCGGTGTTATCGTCTCGTGCGTAGTGCCGCCGATGTTGAACAGTCTCGAGCGGTTCTCTCTTCTCTATTTCGGGGTCACAGCATTGATCGTCGAGCCCGGCATCAAGACCAAAATGCCGATTCGAATCGACAGCCCGAAGGAAGTGGGCGCGGATCGGCTGGTGAACGCCCTTGCGGCCTACGAACGATACAAATGCAGCCTGATCGTGGTGGATTTCGGAACAGCGACCACCTTTGACGGCGTTTCGGCGAAAGGGGAATACCTGGGCGGTTCCATTGCGCCGGGCGTCATGATCTCCTGCGAGGCGCTTTTTCAGCGAGCGTCCAAACTGCCGCGCGTCGAGATCTTCACACGCCCCAAAGCGGCCTTGGGTAAAGATACCGTGAGCGCGATGACGTCGGGCATCATCTACGGTTTCGCGGGCATGGTCGAGGGTATTGTGAGACGCATGAAGCTGGAAATACAGCCGACTCCCAAAGTCGTCGCCACGGGGGGCCTGGCGAGGATTCTGGAAAAAGAGTGTGACTGTATCGACGAAACCCTCGAGTTCCTGACCCTGGAGGGGCTTCGTATCATTTACGAACGGAACCGGTAATTGCAGGAAGCCTGGGGAAGGGTCAAACCGACCGGGTAGGGACGTCCTCGGACGATTCTACGCAACAGGGAGGCTCGCCGGGAAGAAGTTCCGCCGGCAACATTCGATTCTTCCATACGTCTTGGACCTTTTCCGCAGTGAAGCGGGTCCGATAATCGAGGTCGACGGGCCCGGACTGCTTTTATGGAGCGATAGGGGCGTATTGCAATACGCCCCTACTTACATGAAATTATGGCATGTCCAATAAACAAGGGAAGGGTGCGTTGCGGCCCCGGCTTCGGGTTTTGACCGGGAAGCTTTTGAAAAGGGTTTGCAGCTCCTGGCGGATCTGGGCTTTGACCCGGTCCTGGCGCCTGGAATGGACAGCCGTCTCGAATACCTGGCGGGTACGGATTCGAATCGGCTGGACGGTCTGATGGCTTTGTGGAGAGATGAATCCGTATCGGCGATCATGTGCGCGCGCGGGGGCTATGGGTGTATGAGGCTCCTCGATCGCATCCCTTACGAGACCATCGAACACCATCCGAAAACCTTGATCGGCTTCAGCGACGTGACGGCCCTGCTGCACGCACTGCACCAACGAACGGGCCTGATTACGTTTCACGGCCCCATGGTGACCAGCCTGGCGGGCCTCGATGAACCCTCGATACAGGCGTTTGTTCGGATGACGACTTCCCCTCGAATGCCGGACCTGCTTTGGCCCGAAGTGGAGGTGCTGAAGGGCGGGGACTCGGAAGGCGCGCTGACCGGGGGGAATTTGACCATGCTGTGCCACCTGATGGGAACGCCCTACGAGCCGGAATTCGATTCGGCCGTGCTGTTTATCGAGGATACCGGTGAAGTCATGTACCGGATCGACCGCGCGCTGACGCATCTGCGGCTTTCCGGGAAGTTCGACCGGCTGCGCGGCCTGTTGATCGGCCACTTCGGGGAGAGCGCTCAGGAGGAGCACGTGTGGGAGAGGGTGCTCGAATTATGGGGCGGCGATGGTTTCCCCATTTGGGGCCGAGCGCCCATTGGACACGGCTCTTCCAATCACATCCTGCCCATCGGATTACCGGCTGTTCTGAATTCCGCCCGATGTTCCATCACGTTCCCATATGACTGAACCATCCTCCATGGCGGATCGGGTTCCTCGAGAGGTCCGAACCGAAATTACGAGGCTCTTCGAGGACGCCATCGGACAACACACGTTTCCGGGGGCCGTGCTGCACGTGGCCTATGCGGAGAGGGTTGTTTTTCACGAGGCGTTCGGTCACGCTAAACTGTATCCCGAGCCGGAGCCTATGACGCGCGACGCGGTATTCGACCTCGCGTCCCTGACGAAACCGCTGGGCGCCGCCCTGGCTACGGCCCTGCTCGTGGACCGGGGTGACCTGGAATGGAACGGGTCTCTTGGGGAACTGTTGGATCTTCCCGCTTCGACTTCGTCCTCCATGGGTCGAATTCAGGTGCGTCACCTGCTCGAACACACGTCCGGTCTTCCGGCCTTCCGGGCCTACTATCCGCGCTTTCGCGGCCGCGAGGGACTATCCAACAAGGAGCGGGTGCGTGAATGGATTCTGCGGGAATCGCTCGCCGGACCGCCGGGAACCCGGGCCTGCTACAGCGATTTGGGATACATGCTGCTCGAGGGGGTGATTGAACGGATCGCGGGACAGGAATTGGACGGATGGCTCGAACAGAGGCTGTTCCGGCCTTTAGGCCTGAATGACACGGGATTCAGGCGAAACGACCGGGCGGCGGATCCACCGGATCGATTCGTTCAAACCGCGTACTGCGCCTATCGGAAACGATACCTGCAGGGGGAAGTCCACGACCGGAACGCGTTCGCCATGGGAGGATTTTCCGGGCACGCGGGCCTGTTCGGGTCCGTCCGGGACGTGCATGTCTTGTTGAGCCTGCTATATCGATGCTGGTCGGGGGAAGAGGGGCTCGCGCTGAGCCCGAAGCGTGTCCGCGAGTTGTTTACGGGCGCCGGTTCGGTGGAATCGAACACCTTCCGAATGGGATTCGACACCCCGAGCGCCCAAGGCTCGAGCGCGGGAACCCTGTTTGCCAGAAACAGCGTGGGGCATTTGGGGTTTACGGGGACGTCCTTCTGGATGGACCTCGAGTCCGGTTTTTCCGTGATCCTGTTGACCAACCGCCTGCTGGCGCGCCCGAGAAACGCCCGCATCCGAGGCTTTCGGCCGCGACTTCACGATTTGGTCTGGAAATCGATGCGAGAGAGTGGCGCCTTTTTACAGGGCCCGAAGTAGCCTTTGCCTGTGGGGGAAAATCTTGGTTTCCACTAGGTGGAAGCCGTTCGATGGATGGGTGGCCTGGACAACTTGTTGTCCGGGTCCGAAGGAGAAGAGGCGACTGCACGTCTCAAATCGCAGGGCTGCGTGATGCTACACGCCGGGTGGAACCTCTTGTTGCTGCGCAACGCGGACAACGAGTTGTCCGCGCCACCCCGCGGGGCGAGTGAATCGTGGGAGAACTCGCGTTTTCAACCCCCGTTAAATATCGATAGAGGTATGCAGCCCTGAATCAAGGTGGGGGAGGAGAATGAACGACGTTTTCACTGAAACGGACCTGAACCGGCCGCCGGAAACGCTTCGAAAGGTCCATGTGATGGGCGTTTGCGGAACCGCCATGGCGGCCCTGGCCGGCATGCTCAAGGAAGTGGGATTGGAGGTCACGGGATCGGACCAGGCGGCCTACCCTCCCATGAGCCTGTTTCTCGAGAAGCTGGGCATTACCGTCAGGAGCGGCTATGGAGCGGAAAATCTGGATCCCGACCTGGACCTGGCGATCGTGGGCAACGTCATCCGGCGCGACAATCCCGAGGCCGTGGAGATGCGCAGGCGGGGCCTGCCGTTTCTTTCCCTGCCCCAGGCCCTATCCCGTTTCTTCATCCGGGACAAACGCTCCATCGTGGTGACCGGAACCCACGGCAAGACCACCACGTCCGCCATGGCCGCGTGGATGCTCGAACACGCCGGTCTCCATCCGGGCTTTATGATCGGAGGTATTTCGTCAGATTTCGGAAGCAATTATCAGGTGGGAAAAGGGGATTTCTTTGTCACCGAGGGAGACGAATACGACACGGCCTACTTCGACAAGGGACCCAAGTTCCTGCATTATAAGCCCGAGCTGCTGATCGTCAACAATATCGAGTTCGACCACGCGGATATCTACCGGGACCTGGATCACATCAAGAGCAATTTCCGCCTGCTGTTGAACCTGCTTCCGGAGCAGGGGTTGCTCATCGCCAACCATCAGGACCCCGCTGTTCGGAGTCTTTTTCCCTATGCGAAATCGCGGATCGAAACCTTCTCCATGGGAGGGGAGGGAAATTGGGCAGCCGAGGTTTCGGGGTTCGACAACGGGTTCATGGCGTTCGATGTGCGGCGCGACGGCGCTCGATACGGGCGGTTTCACCTGCCCATGGTGGGGGAGCACAATGTTCGCAACGCCCTGGCCGTGCTGGCTTTGGGACATGCTATAGGACTGGATCCGGAAACCATGAAAGAGGCCCTTCGCACGTTCAAGGGAGTGCGAAGACGACAAGAAATTCGCGGTATCAAGAAGGGCGTGATCGTGATGGACGACTTTGCCCATCATCCCACGGAAGTGCGGGAGACCGTGCGTGCGGTCCGGTCCGCCTATCCCGAGCGACGGCTCGTGTCCGTGTTCGAGCCCCGAACGAACACCAGCCGCCGGGACGTGTTCCAGGCGATCTACCCGCAGTCCTTCGAAGGCTCGGATCTCATCCTCATCCGGGAGCCGCCGGATTTGAAAAAGGTGGTCGAAGGCGAGCGGTTTTCGTCACGCCGGCTGGTGGAAGACTTGAAAACCAACGGCAAACAGGCTTACTACTTCCCGGACACGGACGCGATCCTGGAGTACCTGCGGGAAACCTGCAGGGAAGGAGACCTGGTGCTGATCATGTCCAACGGGGGGTTTGACGGGATTCACGGCAGGTTGTTGGAACTGCTATGATGTTAAGGGAAAGAAGGGAGTCCCCGCCGGTAAAAGGGAGAGCATCATGCGAGTACCGAAATGTTTCAGATACGGTGGCCCTTAGCAATCGAGCATTTTATGAAAATGATGCCGGAGAACATAGCGGAGGTCGCCGGCGAACCTGATGCGGATCATTTTTAAAAGAAGCCGACCAAGTCTTCCGAGCAGACCATGCTGAATGGGAGGATATTGCATGTACAAAAATTTGTTTTCCCGAATAATCGTAGGGAACCTGACCTTGAAAAACCGTCTAACCATGGCGCCTCTCTACCTCGGTTATGCCGGTGAAGGCGGTACGGTCAGCGATAGGCTGCTGGAGCATTACCGGCTGATGGCCGGCAGCGGCGTGGCCATGGTCGTGGTTGAAAATGCGACGGTGGATCATCCCGTCGGCAGCGGTTCCAGCCGGACCCTGCGGGCTGACACCGACAACAATCTGGACGGATTGAAGCAGCTTGCCTCAACCATTAAACAAGAGGGCGCCCTGGCCTGCCTGCAGATCAACCACGCTGGGCGCTTCGCCTACGCCACTCAAGAGCCGGTGGCGCCATCCGCGGTAAGTACCTTCGGCCGGATGCCCAGAGCATTGGAGAATGCAGAGATCGATCATATCATTGACCAATATGCCCATGCCGCGGCCAGGATAAAGAGTGCGGGATTCGACATGGTGGAACTGCATGGCGGCACCGGCTATCTTCTGGCTCAATTTCTCTCTCCGCGGACCAACAAACGCAGCGATACATACGGGGGCGATCTTGAAAATCGCGGGCGATTTGCCATGGGGGTCTTGTCGCGGGTCAAAGAGGCGGTAGATCCCTTTCCGGTCGGGTATCGGTTTCTAGCCGACGAATGGCTTCCAGACGGTTTGCACCTGGAAGAGTCGGTTCGGTTCGCCGGCCGTCTGGCTCAAGCCGGCATTGCCTACATTTCCGTCATGGGCGGCACGTATGAATCCTTCTTCCTGCCCGACATTGTGGAAAAATCCAAACGGAAAGGCTACATGCTCGATCTGGCCGCGGAGGTTCGCGCAAAGGTAAACGTGCCGGTCATCGCCGCCGGTCGCTTGGCTACCGGGGCCTTGGCAGACCAGGCGATTTCAGAGGGGAAGACCGACCTCGTCGGGCTGGCGAGAGTGCTTTGGGCGGATCCGGAATGGCCGAAAAAGGTCCGTGAGGGGCGGGACGCCGACATTATCCACTGCAACCCCGATTGCGGCGACGCCTGCACGCAGATGGTCATGAAAGGGCGGCCTGCGCTTTGCGTGGCTTGGCCTGCGGAGAAGACGAAGAGATGGAAGGCGAAAATCGGTTGAACGTGGTAACATAGGCACGTTGTTTCCTTCTCGAGAAGCAAGAGACAAACGGGTATCAGAGAAGGATGCCAAGACAAGGTCGCATGTGCTCCCGCGCTGATCGGTCTTCCGGCTATACGGGAGTTGTCCATCTCCGGCAGCGAAGTGGCGCGTCGTCTGAATGTGGACCGTTCGGCCGGCTGCCGTGCGAAGAGCAGGGCGAAGGAAGATGAAGAGTTGATCGCAGCCGGAGCAGCCGTTTGGGAATTGCTCCAGACCGAAATAAGCCAACAATGAAACAACGTCCCTTTTCCCACATATCGACGGCGCTCGTACACCAATTACGATCCCTAACCATCCGACCCTCAAAGGTTCGACATTGAGAACCATACTTACCCAATCCAAAATACATAGAGATGATTTTCTAAGAGCTAATTTTTCTTGAGAAGTTGGGAGGAATACTCTTTCGACTGTCGGGCCGGCCGCACTGCTCAATTCTTGAGCAACATGCACCCGCCAATTGCTCAATTTCTGCGCAATCTCCACGTAGCGACCTCGGCCCGAAATCGAAGAATCCGTATAAAATAAATCCGTTATTGCAATTGGCACACAAGCTGCATATAGTTTGTATTGCGGAGATGAACAACCTTACGCGAGTGGCAGACATATCATGCACTCGAATCGCCGGCTAAACCTCGTAGATCTATCAATACGAACCCGGCACAACTGGGAGGTTCCCACGAAGATGGGAATTGAATCCCTTCACTTGTTGCTCAGAGCGGATCGGGTCAACAGATCTCGCAGCATCCAATCCGATGCGAATAGCATGCTTCTATACATCAGGAGCGAGATGAAACTGCACAACTTCATGAGGAGCCGAGTTTGACAAATGTGAAAAAGGACTTGACAAGAGCCAAGAGCAGACTTGATAACCCCTTTAACCGCCACCGCACCATTGATCCGTGTGTCTATATTGGCAACAAGAAAACCGTTTTTTTGCAAAGGGGAGGTTTTTTCCTTGACCAAGTGCCTTTTAATGGGTGACCTCCTTTTCCCCATTTACTGCTTCAGATAGAAGCTCTTTCTTTGTCCTCTTTCAGGAGGATCGCTTTGTCCATTATAACGGCTTGGGTCAAGAATACCAGTCACACAAAAGGCTTAGACCCTCTCGGGGTCCAGGCCCCCTGTATTAACCTATACGGACGACTCCTGCCTGGCATCACAAACGTCACCGACAGGGCGCGCTACTACTCTTTTTACCCATGGGCGGTCTGGGCCTATGATCAGCTTCCAGGGGCCAAATCATTTGAGGACCTGACGGAATGGATGCGGCGATCAGATTGCCTGTTCACTATGGTCGGAATTCGCCACCGGACAAAGTCTGGAGACAATGACTTCTTCAAGCATGACAAAGCGCTGGTCGGACGTGCAGCATTGGAACCGGCGGTGATCGAGTTGAGTAGTGGAGGCAGCGTACCCCTTTCAAAATTCACAGTACGCGGAGATGGGGACCCGTATCGCTACTTCAAAAACCCGCTTGGGGGCCTAAAGCAGTACTATATTGGCGCGTTCGCCAGTCTCGGGCTCATGAAGTCCTCAGGACGTTCGATAGCTTACACAAATGAGAGAGGAAAACCGATAGCCGTGGCCATGGACGCGGAGGTGGATCGGAGACTGTTCGCCGATACGATTCATAGTGATGAAATCACCGCAGATCGCCTCGACGCCTTAGCTGGATTCTGTCCTTGTCAGCTTCAACGATCTGTTCAGGAGCACGAGCAATTGGTCAGCTTATTTTTCGACAAGAGTTCAGATCACGGCGACAAGGGTAAACAGCGGCGTCACACATTGGGCTTGTTACTCGATCTGATCCGAGCATTGCCAAAGCCGGAGGGGGCCTTTGGGGTCGAGCTGGATCACCGTATCTTCCAAGGCTGTGTATACTCCGGTTATCTTCCAAGTGGCCAAGCATGGAATCTGCCGCTTTCTTTAGAGCGGGTTCGCCAGGGGTGGGCAGTCTATCAGCGGAACGAGCTTTTATCAGTAGCGTTGCAGTGCATCTTCTGGGTCGCTCTTAAATGTATAGAGGAGGTGCAGAATGGGGTGGCCACGACTGAGGATTTTATCGAATGGATTAGCAGCTCAACGTGGGTAAAGGATGCCACAACAGAAGTGCGGAGCGAAGAGTTCGAAGAGCTTCTCAAACAGACTGCATCGAACCTTCCCCCTGTTGGAGACTGGCAGAGGGAAGAGCACGAGGTGAGTCGGGCACAGCAGGCATTAGAAACGTATTCACAACAAAAGAAGCGAGAGGTAAGAGTTGAACTCCTCGTTCACGCCGCCCGTATCCTTGTCAGCTTGGTTGCAAGGGATGACAAGACGAAGGCTGCCTACGGCTCGATGTCGTTTCCTGCAGAATATTTTTCTCTCTACCCCATTAACCTGGAATCCCTGAGAAAGCTTTCCCGAAGCTCATGGCCTGGCATGGCAACGACGGCCTGGTTTGCTTGGCTCGCTGGGCATTGGGGGATCGAGGCCCACCTCCGTGTAGCCCTCCGGAAACTACGACACCAGAATCAACACACCTTTCAGGTCTCCAATCGGACAGGGTGTCAAGGTCACTACGCTTGGGGAGAAATTATGGAGTTTTTCACGTGACTGAAGAATTGGACCTTCTTAAGGCCATCGCAGGCAAAAGAGGAGAGAGCAAATCCGGCGCTCAAAGGCGGGGCAGATTCAAGGCCTCTATCATATCTACTTTCAACGCTTATTTGCCATTCTACGAAGATGTGGTTTTGCGGCGTCTTGTTGCCTCGGGATGCCATTACAACGTTCTTCTGCTTGATAGCGGTGAGTTTTCTCAAGGGCTCTCAACAGCTACGACTTGGCCACGAATGGCGGGAAGATCGTACACGTTGGTCCCCATGCAGGCTCGTGGCGCCTTTCACCCCAAAGTGGCTTTACTTGTTGGCAAGAAAAGCGCTTGCGTTTTTGTGGGCAGTCACAATGTTACGCTGTCTGGGTTCGGAGCCAATCGGGAGCTGACCACACAGGTTGACTTACCGAAAGGGAGCGAAGATCCTTACGCACCCTTGGCCCAGGCTGTATGGACCTACTTAGAGGTCTGGCTTAACCATCAGGTCGATCATGTTCCACAGTCGATTCTGCAAGGGGCACTGCGGGTTGCAACAAGTTTTGCACCTTGGCTCGAAGCGGAAGGTCTTCAGTCCGGAGATGTTCGTTTCGTAGGGAATCTACCTGAGGAGGGAAGCCTTTGGGACTCTGTTCGACCTATGCTACCAGAAAAGGCCAAAGAGGTCGTCGTAATTGGCCCATTCTTCGATCGCGCTGCAAGGTTTCTGCAGACAATCAGTCGAGACCTTCGACCGGACTCCATGGTGGTCGGCGTGGAACCTAAGACTGTCGGATTTTGTCGCCAAGAGAGCCTCCCAAAAGGCGCTCGGGTTGTGGACGTGAGTAAACTCGGTAGAGGTTCCGGCTACCTTCACGCGAAAGTCTTGTGGGTCAACGGGGGAGCTGGTGACGAGGCATTGATTACGGGGAGCGCCAACCCGAGCTCTCCTGCATGGACGGAATACAGTTCAAGGCGAAATGCCGAAGCATGCTTGGTGCATCTGGGAGAATCGGCGCGAAGTCTCACCACCACACTCGGCCTCAGATCCATCGATTCAATGCCTGAACTGGGAATTGAAGAGATACTGGCCATTGATCAGCGTGTTGATCAGGCACATCAAGATCAGGAGAAAACACAGTCCAAAAGCATCGTTGCTGCAGAGGCTAAGGAAGAAGAAATCTTTCTGCATTGCAAAGGTCTTGCGATGGAAGAGGTCAAAGATGTCCGCTGCTGGGATTTGAAAAAGGACAATTGGAGGGTGGTAAAGACTATAAGGTATGATTGTCATGGTTTTTTTGTGGAGATGCCTCCGAAGGAGGTAGCCACAACACAGTTTTTGGAAGTCAACTTTGTGGATGGTCGACGCCTTCGAGCCTTCGTGCACCATCCTGCATCGATCGCAAAACTCAGCCGCCCAGTCAAGCAAGAGCGCTTCAGGGAAGCTCTGGATAGTTTAGACAGCGAAAGTCCTGATCTTTCCGTGCTCATACGGCTTGCGAGTAACCTGATTTTTGATGAGGATACACCTGAACTCAAGACCAAGTCGACTCTTGGCAAACGTAAAACAAAGCTGAGAACGGAAGGCGAAAGCCCAATAGACTCACTCTCGGTCCCTATTGGGGAGACAAAACAGTATGCGCATCGGGCTCGACAGCTGCGGGGGGACGACCTCAGTTACATCATCGACACATTAATCTAGTGTCTGTCCATAAAGACCCGATTTCGGACTTATAATTGGGGTCGGGATCGGTGGTTGCCGGCCACATAGAGTATTCTATTGGCTGTGCCGATGCTTTCCGGCTTTATTCGTCGATACGGGTGGTTATGATGACACACG
>JACQYL010000084.1 GCA_016208165.1 Deltaproteobacteria bacterium | reverse complement strand
CTTATCTACGCCACGTACTCAAAGGCAGAAGGTTGGGTACAGTCTCACAAGCCTCCCCACCCGGGTAGCTAATCCGGATGGTTTAAATATAATATACAAGGTTGGGTTAGCGAGCGCAGCGAGCGTAACCCAACGGATGCCCCATGTTGTTGGGTTTCGCTATGCTCAACCCAACCCCTTGAATCGACAGAGTGCATGCTTCCACGACAGGGGTGGGGCCTCTTGTTGCTGCGCAACGCGGACAACGAGTTGTCCGCGCTACCCCGCCCAAGATACCGCCATCCGACACAATTAGAGGCGGATTCCAAAAGGTCTTTCCTGGTACCTCGTGAGTGGATGCGACTTTCCTTCTGCATCGGACCGTTGCGTCAAGAGGGTCGTTGAACGGTGCAGCGCCGGTCGAAGTCGGTTCCGGCGCCGCCGTCAGGGGAGGGGGGCACTCTCTATATGGGTTCACGTGAGGCGCTACTGGTGATGAAGTTTTTTGGCGTCCTTATACTGTACGATCTTTTCCTTGAGTTTCTGGTGAACATAGGCAGGAATCAGGCCGGAAACATCTCCTCCAAGCAACGCTGCGTCCTTGATCATGGAAGAGCTGATATAGAACCATTTGTAGTCCGTCATCAAGAAAATCGACTGGATCTCCCGGCTCAACCTTCGGTTCATAAGCGCCAACTGGAACTCGTATTCGAAGTCGGACGCGCCTCGAATGCCTCTCAATATGGCCTTCGAGTTCTTATTCTTGGCGTATTCAACGGTCAAACCTTCGAAAGCGTCCACCTCGACCCGGTTCAGGCTTTCAACGGACTTCCTGATCATTTCAAGCCGCTCCTCGAGTGTGAAAAGCGGTGTTTTGTCCGGATTGACCGCGACGGCCACAATGACCTTATCGAACAACGTCAAGGCTCGTTTTACGAGGGACAGGTGTCCATTTGTAAATAGGTCGAATGTGCCGGGATACACTGCAATTCGTTCTTCTGGCATCTTGATCCTCTCGAAGGAGACTCAGCATCGAGTCTATGATTCAGTTATTTTGGATCGGCGTGCGCTTTGCCGCTCATTTGCCGGTGTTCATTGCGCCACGCCCGATCCTTCCGGTTCGGACAATTCGGGAAAAGGTGAACTTTCCCGCCGCACGGTCAAAGAATCCGGAGAAAAAAACCGTTTCCCGGGATGTAGCTTGTTTCTGTCCCGTGTCCACATAGCACGACAAAAAGCAGATCCGGTTCCACATGACTCAGAACTTAGGTTAATACAGGATTTGTGTTTAATAAGGAGGCTTTCTTTATCCCAAAACTTCGGGATTGTCAATGTGCGGATTGGACTATCTTTAACCGGAAACTTTCGGGCGAATCAGCTGGAAGACGGTTGCGGAGGAATCTCGTTTCCTCGAACACGTGTTGTCTGACGCGTGGGGTGGAAACGCCTACACCGTCCACGGGGAAGTTTCGTGACAGTTGAGGCGGGCCTGAAATCGGAGCTATCGAGAGTTCGTGGATTGCCCGAGGCCGGCGTCGGGAACGGCGGGTTGTACACGAAAGGGTATTGGACAAAGGGTATACGCCGGGTGTAATTATAATGTAATACGCTCTGAATTGAAAGGCTTGCCGATGCTCGAGGACTCATCATGGTAGACTCCGTTCACGCTAATGCAAAGATCCGGGAGGACGATGAGATGGAGAAACAGGTACCCACTACTTGCACACGCGACTGTCCGTGTACATGCAGTATTCTGGTCCAGGTCAAAGACGGGGAGATCGTGTCCCAGAAGGCCGACCCACGCAACCCGTATACCCGAAAATTTCTTTGCGCAAAAGGGAACGCCTATGTGAAGCGGTATGCGAGTCCCGATCGACTTCAAACGCCCTTAGTGCGTAAGGGAGACGATTTCGAGCGTATCTCCTGGGATGAGGCCCTCGATCTTGCGGCGGACAAGTTGAGATCGACGCGAGAGGAAAGCGGGCCGCTTTCAACACTGTGGGCCCAATACTCCGGTTCGCTCTCTCTGCTCAACCTCGTTATGCCCCGGGTGTTCTGGATTCAGCTTGGAGGGAGCACCGTCACCGCCGGGGGCATTTCCATCGATGCGCTCCAGGCGGCTCAGATAAACGATTTTGGGGCGTGTCTACTGCACGCGCCCGAGGACATGCTCCATTCGAAGAACATCGTGTTCTGGGGAAGAAATCCCTCGGTCACCAATGTGCATCTCATTCCATACATCAAAGAGGCCCAAAAAAACGGCGCCAAGCTGACCGTCGTCGATCCCCGTTATACTGAAACAGCCATGATCGCGGATCGGCATATTGCACTGCGGCCCGGCGGAGACGGGTATCTTGCCATAGCCGTGGCGCGGGAGATTCGCCGGCGACAAGACGAGGCACCGGATTTTGCACGTGAACGGGGCCATGACTGGGAAGGGTATTCGGCGCTTCTCGATCGTTATAAAGACGAAGACCTGCTGGATAAAGCCGACGTGACCAAAGAAGCGGTTTCGCATCTGGCTTCCGCTTACTGGGATGACGGTCCCTGCTCGACGTATATGGGTTTGGGGCTCAGCTGGTGGAAACAGGGAGGCGCTCATTCGCGACTGGTCCATGCGCTGGCGTTCATGAGCGGTAACATTGGGGTCCGGGGAGGCGGGGCGAACCTCTACAATATGGAGTTTCCATTTGGAACGGAAATATTCCGCGAGGAGATGAACAAGGCCAAAGAAAGAGGCGTTCAACTCGTGAAACCCCGGAGAATTCTACTTCCCCGACTGGCCGACGAAATTGCAAAATGCGAGGCCCCGCCCATCCGGGTGGCGTGGATTGCCATGTTCAATCCCGTGGCCACAGCGCCGGACTCGAACCATTTGAGGAAGGTCCTTCGTGAGCGCGATTTCGTAATCGTGACGGAGCAGTTCATGACCGCGACGGCCGAGTGCGCGGACCTGATTTTGCCTGTGACTACCTACCTGGAAGAGGACGATGTGATCCACAGCCATGGACATCTTTGCGTGGGACCGGTGACCGCGGCCGTGCCGCCCAGGGGCGAGACCAGAAGCAACTTCTGGATTTTGCAGAAACTTGCTGAAAAGATGGGGTTTGGAGACGCATTGGCAGGTTCACCCTGGGACTGGATTTCTCGCTGTTGGGGTCCCCTGGCCGATCAGGGCGTCTCCATGGAAGAGGTGAAAAAAGGCCCGGTCAAAAGGACGCAACCGGTCGTTCCGTATGAGAATGGAATCTTCCGCACTTCCGACGGCAAGTTCCACTTCATCACGGAATACGAAGGAAGACCGGAGCGGAAGCACGGCCTTACGCTTCTAATGGTCAAGAAGCCATCGTTTCTCAACTCGCAGTTGCTCGAGGAGGACGCGGAGACGATTCCCACGGTGAGTCTTCACCCGTCCGTCATGTCGGATCTCGGTTTGAACGATGGAGATCGCATCTGGGTGCAAAGCAGCCTGGACCGGATCGAGGCTGTAGCCAACACCTCCGAGAAGACCCGGTCCGATGTGGTTGAACTCGGGCCCTCCATGTGGAAAAACGATCGCGGCGGCGTCAATCGTTTACGGGAAGCCGTGATCAGTGACCTGGGGCCGACGGCGGCGGTAAACGAAACCCTGGTCAAAATCAGCAAACGCTGAGACGCCGGTTCCTATTCGACCCACATGGTAAAATCTTCGATCGGTACGCGTTGCCGCTCGAAATTGTTTATGGGGGCGGACTCGTCGGGATAACCCATCGCTATCCCCATCACCAGGCGCTTGTTTTGCGGGATGGGCAGCAACGAGCGGAAGACGTCCGGATATCGAATGACGGTCGAGAGAACCAACGTACCCAGGCCCTTACTTCTGGCCACGAGACACACCCCGTGCATGTAGATTCCGATGTCCATCATGCCGTAAGGCACGTTGAGCTGGTCGTCCAACAGAAACAGGACCATGGCGGGGGCGCCGAACAGACTGAACATGTCGGAATAATACTGTTGTCTGGCTTCGCGGTCTTCCCGCTGGATGCAGAGAGCGTCGAGACAGCACGCGCCTATCTGTACCACCCGGTCATGCCACTTTTTGGGAAACTTGTCAGGTGTGGCCACGTCGGGGTTGTGGGGCGCCTGGGCGGCCACTTTTTCGCGCTGAGCCTGCCTGAATTTTTCCAGTGCTTCTCCCTGGACCACCATCACTTCCCACGGTTGGGTGTTGGCCCACGAGGGGCACCAGCGAGCTTCCGACAGGATCTCTTCGATGAGCATGCGGGGCACCGGATCCGGCTTGTATTTGCGAATGCTGCGTCTGCCTTTGAATACGTCCACGAACTTCATAACGTCTCCTTCCTGTCTAAAGAACCGGTTTACTCGTCTCGACGTGGTTGTTTATCCGGCGTTTTTGTAGATCTTTGGTTCTCGGTATTTCGTGATCTGCAAAAGCCGGATCGTCGGACTCGCTATGTACAAGAATTTCTTGTTTGCCGTTCTTCGAGCGAGTTGGAAAGGCCTTTACGCACATCGGACGAGTCATGTTCCGCGCTGAAACGGCGAGATTATATCCGGGGTCCAAAAGCAACACAAGTGAAAAGGTCTTCAGCCATTGGAGGCCCCTTTGCCGGCGGGCCTCGGTTCGACGAATTCCCTTTCCAGTGCCCTGTTTAATCTCTTGACATGCCCCGAGCATCTTTCCTATAGTCCCCAGCTTGTAGGTCTATGATCCTATTGAATTGTTGCGTCGGTAGACCTTCCCTCTCCTCGAAGAATACGCCGTCCAACAGTGGGCATTTCATTCCCGTTGGAAACTCTCGCTGTTTTTTAGAGAAACCAAACGCAGACCATTTTTGAGGTGAATTCATGCGGAATATGGGCAACCAAAATTGGGAATCGGAGCAAAAAATCCTGTCTGACTTTTTCAAATCGGACACGGAAAAAATCTACCTGGTCCTCGGTCGGGAGACGGCCGGTCTTTACCGTATGGCGAGCGAGAGCCTGGCCGTGGCGAAACGGGACAAGAACAACCTGGTGTTTCTCTACGAGATATGGGAGGGGGAGCATTCCAAACATTTTCTCTACCGGTGGCTGCGAGAAACGGTGTTTGGACAGGCGTTTCAGGGATTCGGTTCATGGAACGACGTTTTGGACGCCGATCCCAAGTTGGCGGATCGGTTCCGGCTGTTGGTCGAACAGGACATTCGGCCTCTCGAGATCCGATTTCTGGAAGCCGTCCGATTTGTGTCGCAGATGTTGAAGCCCGAACAGCGCATGATTCTGGGGGTGTCGCCTCGGACGGATCTGCGGGACAAAGCGCTCGTCGATTTCTTCAGGGAACTGCTGCGCCTGATACCTCCACGAGTGAAACTGCTCATTTTTCAAGGAGAACAGGACGTGCTGGCGACAAAGTCCGATTTCTCCCCCTCGAACCGGCTCACCCTCGAAGCACCCGTGGCGGCAGAAGACGCCGGCATAAGAGACCGTATCGACACTTGTTCCCAGGCCAAGGATATCCAAGGGACGATGTTTCGGACACTGATTCACCTGGCTCATCCGGCGGGACTCGATTTGGTCTCTAAAATAACCGGGGAAAGCGCGGACCGGCTGCTCGAAGCAGCGACATCCGAGGGGCTCGAGGAGCTACTGGAGCAGCTTCCGGAGAACCGGTTCCGTCCGGCCTATCCCCGCGCCTGTGCTTCGGTGGAAACCGGCGGGCCGGACGCATCGAACGTGGACACCCTGGCGGTCGAGTTTTTCGAGGAGCACTGGTCGGCCGGGGCCGAGCCGTATCCGGAAGCTCTGTACCATTCCATGGCGTTGTTCAGGATCGGCGATCCGGAATTCATAGCGCTAAAAGCGCTGGAATCCTGCGACATAAAGACCGGTTTGGGGTGGAGCGAGATCTCCGACGAGGAGATGGGTCGCGCCCTGAGACTTCTGGGCGAAGGAAACGATGCCCTTAAGGCCCGATTGTGCTTGAAGATGGGCGAGATCCGGGAATCCCGGAATCGTTTTCCCGAGGCGATGGAGATTTTGGAAACGGCCATCAAGATACTCGCGGACCTCAATAATCCTTCCGATCTCCAGATGGCTTACGAGCTGAAAGGCAGAGCCGCTTTTTCCATTCGAGACATCGATTCCGCCAAATCGGCGCTCGAGGAATCCGTCCGGCTTGCGCGGGAAATAGGTAAGGAGAGCTTGATAGCGGACGTGCTCAGTCAGTTGGCGTACGTGCACTATTCCGTAAGGGACCTCGAAGAAGCCGGGAAGTACTATCGTGAATCACGAGACCTGTACGAAATCATGTCCAAGACCCATGAGAGGGAGGGACGAATAGGCCAGGCCGCCCAGTGGGCCAATCTGGGTCATGTATTGTATGCTCAGGGCGATTTCAGCCGGGCGGAGGAAAGCCACCGAAAGGCGCTCGAGATCTTCGAATCCATCGGAAACAGGGACGCGCAGGCCAGGGAGTGGGGCTATCTCGGACACACGTTTTTTGCCGCCAAGGATTTCGATGAAGCCATCGAGGCCTACGAACGGGCCGGAAAAATCGAAGAAGAGATGGGCGAACCCCTGAAGGCGGCGCAACGCTATGCAAGTATCGGGCACACCCTCTACGCTCAGCGAAAGCCCAAACGAGCGATCCGTTCTTTTCAAAAGGCGCTGGAAAAATACCGTGAACTTCACGATGCGGAGGGGGAAGCCGCCCAGCTTTCGAATCTAGGGCTCGTGAAGGGCGATCAGAGCGAATCCGACGAGGCCGTGTCGTTGTTTGAACAGTCCGCAGGCATCTACAGAGAACTGGGCGACGCTGTTAATGAAGTGAACCAGATCATTCGCATCGGCCATGTGCGACGTTCACAAAAGCAGTACCAGGAGGCGGAGAAACAGTACAAGGAAGCGGTGAACCGGTTTCATTCGTTGGGATATTTCATGGGGGAGGCCAATACCGAACTGCAGCTGGGCCAGCTTTATACGGACAAGAAGGAATGGGGCAAAGCGATCGGGTGTTTCAAACGAGCAAGGACCAGTTATAAGAAGATGGGACATCTGGAACAGGAGGCGCTTTCGCTGGCGATGTTGGGGAACGCGGAGCGCAACCGGGGCCAGGTCGACGAAGCGTTGAATTCACTAGATGGCGCATTGAAGCTGTACAAGAAATCGGAGAACTCCCTTGGAATCGCGAATGTAGTCTCCCAGACAGGGCTGCTGTACTTCGAGCTGAAAAAGTTTGATGAGGCCGAAAAGCTGTATCGGGAAGCCTTGAAAGACTTCGAAAAAAAGGAAGATCTGGAAGGAACGGCCAACCTGCTGTCCAATCTGGGTACGTTGTATTATGAAACCGATCAGACGGACAAGGCCTTCGAGGAGTACCAGAAGGCGCTCACCGTGCTCCGCAATATGAACCATCCTCTGGGCATAGCGGGAGTCCTGCAGAATTTGAGTTACATTTATGAAAAGCAGCAGAAGTTCAGTGAGGCAACCGCCAGTTTGAAGGAGGCGCGGGAAATATACGAACATCTCCAAATGGCCAAAGAGATGGAGACGGTCGAGCAGCGGATGGTTACGCTGGAAGAGCAGGCAGGAAAGGCCCTGGACGGATTGCGAAAGGAATTGTTTCCAGGATTGCACGGGTCAGACGCCGGATCTCAAGCCGGCGACAGCAAGGTGGGTCGAAATGATCCCTGCCCCTGCGGCAGCGGGAAAAAGTACAAGAAATGCTGTGGCGCTAGCTGAGAAAGGTCGTTGCCATCAAGGAGGGTATCGTGAAAGAGGACAGCGTAAAGCAAATCTTGAAGCAGGTGGTGAATATCACCGACGAGGATTGGGAAACATTCAAGGTCGGCAGTCCTGGAGTGTACAAGTTTTGGACCCGAATTGGGGACGTGGCGAACAAACAGATTGTGGCTGAAGTGGTCGAATCCAAGTATTGCGCCGCCGGGCTTAAAGTGGGCCAGCAAATCGTCATCCGAGGCGGCGCGCTGGTACCCGACAAATCGACGGCTCCCCTTTGCATGAGAGCCCTAGGCCCGTTGACCGGGTTCGTAAATACCATACTGGAAATGGTCGTGGCCGGAGAAGATCCCAACGATCGGGTGTTCATGACCGCAGAGTGCCTCGATCCCGGCTTGGAGGCCGGGGGACTGGGAAAAGTGAAATTCAAAGTGAGGGTGGAACCCGTCTAACGGGCTCTATCCGGCATCATTTTCCGGCCGGCGCTTTAAGCTTGAGTACTTCGTCCCAGATCCGATCGAGTCCCATGGCTCCCTCGAAATCGTGGAGTTCCATTTTTTCGATGGGAACTTGAGCGGTCCCTCGGTTTTCGAGGATGGAAGGATAGAGCGTATCGAGCAGTTTCGCGTAGCCCAGAGTGGACGTAAACGGAAACGTGACGATCTTGTACCCCATGCTCTCGAGTTCCGTAGCGTTCAACACCGGCACTAGAGGGTGGTCGAACATGTCGAACAACAAAGGGGCTTCGCGGACCCGCCGGCCGACGATTTCCACTTCCTTGCGGCTCCCCAGCAGTTCGACGTAGACCATGTCCGCACCGGCCTCGGCAAAGGCTCGAGCGCGTTCGATGGCGTGGTCCAAGCCTAAAATCGGCCTGCAGTCCGTACGGGCGATAATCACGAAGTCGGGGTTTTCCTTGGCGGCTACCGCAGCCCGGATCTTGGTGACGGCCGTATCGAGGTCCGTAACCTGGAATCCCTCCATTGCCGCGCAGCGCTTAGGCTCGACCTGGTCTTCGATGTGGATGCCTGCTACGCCGGCCTTCTCGAACTCCCGAACCGTGCGTTGAACGTTCAACGGCCCGCCGTATCCCGTATCGGCATCACAGATGAGCGGAATGTCAATGGCGGAAGCGATTCGGCGAGCATGAGAAACCATTTCCGTCATGGTCAGTTCCCCGACGTCGGGGCGCCCGAGAAGGGAACAGGCCACACCGTAACCGGTCATGTATGCCAAATCAAAACCGGCCCGCTGAATGAAAAAGGCGCCCAATGCATCGTGACAGCCGGGGGCCATCGTAATCGAGTCCTGCGCCAATAACGTTCGCAGCCGTTCGGTGGGTCTCATTCTTTCTCCCTCGCTTAAACCGGCGCCGCCGGTGGACAGGCGTTTCTGTGATGGCTTACTCGGGTGCGTCACGTGTCGGCGGGTTCCCTTCCAAGCATCACGGGGTTACCATGGACCGGAGGATATGCGTCCCCCGACCAGACCGATTCATAGACCATTGGAATAGAGACATCAAGGAAATATCATGTGAGTTCAGAAGCCCGGCCAGGCGTTACCTGCCGGCATATCAGGAGAATGAGGGATGAATTTCAAAGCCGTGATCTTCGACCTGGACGGAACGTTGCTGGATACCATTGAAGATTTGGCGGATTCCATGAACGCTGTTCTCAACGGGATGGGCGCGGGTCGGCACGATGTGGAAGCGTACAAATATATGGTGGGAGACGGTGTGGAGAATCTCTGCCGGAGAGCGTTACCGGAAAATCTGCGAGACGAGCAAACCGTCGGACGCAGCGTGGAAGCCATGAGAACGGAATATGGGAAACGTTGGATGGCGAAGACAAAGCCTTACGACGGCATACCCGATCTTTTGGATTCCTTGTCCCACAGCGGCCTTAAGATGGCCGTTTTATCCAACAAGGTGGACGAGTTTACCCGAAAATGCGTCGTTCAGCTCTTGTCCCGATGGCGTTTTGACGCGATACTTGGCGCGCGTCCGGATGCGCCCAAAAAACCGGACCCCTCGGGCGCGTTCGAACTCGCTGAACGGTTGAGCGTTTCGCCCGGGGAGGTATTGTACGTGGGCGATACGGGAACGGACATGCGGACCGCTGTTTCCGCCGGCATGTATGCCGTGGGGGCGTTATGGGGGTTCCGAACGGCGGAAGAATTGCTCCGTGAGGGTGCGCGTATGATTCTCAGGACTCCATTCGATCTCCTGCCG
Organism: Deltaproteobacteria bacterium; assembly: GCA_016208165.1. Lineage (NCBI taxonomy): Bacteria > Pseudomonadati > Myxococcota > Myxococcia > Deltaproteobacteria bacterium. The sequence goes on along the minus strand of JACQYL010000084.1, from coordinate 29,264 downwards.
TGGATTTGAGCTTAAGGTCGAAAAAACGGATTTCCAAGTTCGACGGTATCTTCCTCCCCGATCATCGGCGTGGTGTTGATTCGCGAGGATAAACGTGAAGGATGCTTCCGTCCGCCTGTTCAGAAAGATCAAGGAGATGCGTCGGAGCCGTTTCAAGGAAGGAACCTTCCGCTCGGTTGTATGCCTCGCGTTCCACAACCTTCCCACTAAAGAGACGTTTTCGCCGGTATGAACCTTGCCGTTTCCGATAATCAAAATTGAAGAAGGCGATCGTTCGTGTTACTTTGAGCGTGTTCTTCCGCAACCGCGAATACCGCACAGGGGATCACGATGTCTAGTTCCGGAACCTGGATCAAAACACATTGCGGCCGTCCGGATCATGGTGGATGCGGACGGTACTGTCTGGTGAAGGACAATCGAATCCCCGGGACGATACAAAGGCGCTTCGTAGAGTGCTTCGATACTATAACCAAAGGATGGCTACCATGAAGCAGACCAAAGTCGCTCACCCGGAAAATTGTTCCGGCTGCCTTCTTTGCCAGCTTGTCTGTTCGTTTTTTCAGTCGCCGGAAAAGAAATTTCAACCTTCTAAATCGTTCATCCGGCCCTATCGAATCGACAGGACGAACCGGTTCAACGTGGAAATCCTGTCCGACTGCGTCCATTGCGGGGCGTGCGTCTCGTACTGTGAATACGGAGTGCTGGAGAGAGCTTGAAGGGAGTGAATATGAAGATTCGGGGCGGCTATACAGGCAAGATCCTGAGAATTGATTTGACCCGGAAGACATCGGAAATACAGCCTTTGTCCCCGGATTTGATCCGCGACTTCCGGGGAGGGGCCGGGATCGACGCGGCCCTGGCGTACAAGGAACTGGAGCGGTTCGGAGATCCTTATTCTCCCGAAAACAAAATGATTTTCGGCCTTGGGCCTCTTATCGGTACGATGGCTCCCGGCGCTGGAAAGGGAAATCTCACGACCCGATCCCCTCATCGTAAATTCATTGGAATTTCAGGGCACGGCCTGTTCGGGATGCTGAAATTCGCGGGGTTTGATCATCTCGTGATCAGCGGTCGCGCGGACACTCCGACGATACTGAAAATCGAGGACGACCGGATTTCTTTTCTAGAAGCGGACGCGCTCTGGGGACAGGATGTGTTCGACACCACGGATCGGGTTTGGGATCGCCTGGGCGAACGGTTTCACGTTACCTGTATCGGCCCTGCCGGAGAGAATCTGGTTCGAGATTCATCCATGGTCACGAATAAATACGCGACCTTCGCGCGAACCGGCGTCGGAGCCGTAATGGGATCCAAGAATCTGAAGGCCCTGGCGATCTACGGTTCGGGAGGCGTTACCGTAGCGGACCGGAACCGTTTTCTGAAAGCTGTAAAGAAGGTATTCCAGGTGCTTCGGGCGGACCCGAATCTGCTGAATTGGCGCAAGTACGGAACCCTCATCAGTCTGGAAACTTTCAGCCGCCTGGGCTTGTACGCCGGCAAGAACTATCAATCCGCCTTTCACGAGGATCTCCTCGACCGCTTTCCCCTGGAAGCGTTCGTGGATGAGTGCAAGGAAGGAGACGTGGCCTGTCAGGCCTGCCCAGTGGGATGCAAGCACCATCTGAATTTCGGCGGCGTCGGGGAACCCCGGACGCGGATGGCCGTGTCCTGCATGAACTCGGTGATGCAGGGCTTTGGGACCTTCTGCCTGGTGAACGGATGGAAGGAGGTGATCCGTTGCGCCGAGACCGCGGCTCGCATGGGCCTGGATTTCATGAGTGTGGGGAATCTCGTTTCGTTCGTTCTCGAGTTGTATGATCGGGGTCTTATTACGGATAAGGAAACGGGGGGGAAATCGCTCCATTGGGGCGACGGCGAAGCGATCCGGGATTTGATTCGAAAGATCGCCCTGCGGGAGGGGTTGGGCGAAGTGCTGGCGGATGGACTGGAAGAGGCCGCCAAGACATTGGGTCCGGAAACAGAGCCCTATGCCATGCATACCAAAGGCCTGGGCGTGCTGTACGATCCGCGTGTTGGGGATCTGCATGTTTCCTCCATACCAGCGGTTGTCGCTGGACCTCTGGGCGGAAGTCTACTCTGCCGCCACGGGGCTGGAGACCACCAGGGAAGACCTTATTTCAGCGGCGGAAAACATGTGGCACGTGCGGCGCGCCTATAATCTTCGAGAAGGGGCTTCTTGTTTGGATGACACATGCCCCGACCGTTTTTTCAAGGAACCGGTATCCGTCGGATCGAGGCAATTGGAGCCTTTGGACGAGCCTCATTTTCGCGAACTGGTGCGCGCCTATTACGACGAGCGGGGATGGGATCCGGAAACAGGCGCCCCCCCTTCAGCGAAACTGGCCGGGATCGGCATGTCGGATTAGCCCAGAGCTGCCTGCGTTTATTAAACGGTATTCATTTTCTTTCCAACTGCTAAAAAATGCCATAAGTAAACGGAATGCGCCGAGAGAATACCCATCCGGACGAGGCTGTTTACCGGGAACGCAGAAAAATAGCCATGGCCATATACCACAGGATCGTCGCTGTGGACGATTTCCTGCCCTACACGTGCGCCGGTTCGTCCGCAGTGCTTCAAGGAACCATGCGGCACTTCAGTCACCGTATCGTTCGAACGTGCGTTACGCCCGTCGAGAGGGGTCCGCGCGGAGCCCAAGTGCATGTTGTGGCGTATGATGAACGCTATGTGTATGATATGACTTATACCCAGTTTCGCAGACTGCGAAGTTTCAGAAGTCCTATCATTGACCGAAAATCATTTGAGACACGGTTCTTGCTTTTGCCTACTTTGTTTGATCCACTTATGTGCGAACCTGATTTCTATTTGAACTACATCCATCGTTTGGATACTTTCGACCTACGTGAGGATTCCGTGGATGGGGCCTGAGCCTTTCCTGATGGATTTGCGGGGACGAAGCGGAGAAGAGAAGTCTATGGGAAATACCGGCAGGAGTCCATTGTACCATATCATGAACCCGGAGAGCGTAGCGATATTCGGGGCTTCGAACAGTATGCTGACCATGGGTACCTCGCTGCTTATCAACATGATGGAACTCGGCTACAAGGGAGAGATCTTTCCCATTCATCGGGAACTGGAGGAAGTGCAAGGCCTGAAAGCGTATCGGAGTCTGGATGAGATAGCTCGGGTCCCCGATACGGCTCTTATTGTGGTTCCGGCCCGCGTCGTCCCGAAAGTCCTCATGGATTGTGGGAAAAAAGGCATACCCAGCGCCATCATCGTTTCCGGCGGTTTCAGGGAACTGGGTCAAGAGGGAATGGCTCTCGAGAAGGAGATTTCGGAAATTGCCAAGAAATACGGCATACGCTTCATAGGACCCAATTGTATCGGTGTCGTTCATCCCTACCATCGATGGAACACCACCATTTTTCATTACACGGCGTCTATGGACGGCTTTATCGGGATGGTGTCTCAAAGCGGCAGCTTCATTACCCAGATGTTCTATCATTTGAAGAAGTTCGGCCTTGGATTCAGCCAGGGGCTGAGTATCGGCAATCAGGCGGACCTCGATATGGCGGACTGCGTCGAATATCTGGGAGAATGTAAACGCACCAAGGTGATCGGGCTGTACATCGAGGGGCTCACCCGGCCGGACAAGTTGATGCGCGTGGCGCGAGAGGTGTCCAGGAAGAAGCCCATCATAGCCGTGTACGTGGGAGGTACGGAAAGTGGAAGCCGGGCCGGGCGGTCCCACACCGGGGCCTTGTCGGCATCGGACGCGATCTATGACGGAGCGTTCCGGCAGTGCGGCATCGTGCGCGCATCTTCCATTGAAGAGTTGTTTGATTTCTGTTGGGCCCTGGGGACTCAGCCGCTGATGACGGGGAATCGGACGGTGGTCCTCACCCATTCCGGGGGGCCGGGCGCCGCTGCGGCCGACGCTGCGGAAAGATCGGGCCTGCACTTGCCGCCCCTGTCCGAAAAGACTCGAGCGAAGCTCCGGGAGGCGGTGCCACAGACCGGTTCCTTGAATAATCCCATCGATCTGACGTTTACAAGAAACTTCGAGGACTTGTATCAGGAGATACCCCGTATTCTTTTCGAGGATCCGGATTTTGACGGCGTGTTGATGTATTTTCTGATGTCCATGGAGAATCTCGGGCGTCTGGTGGGCAAGGCCGATTCTCCATTCTTCCAGACGATGGAGGCGTTTCGGGAATACATGCTGGGGCTCTGTCGTCGCTTTGTCGATCTGGTTCGGTCCCGGAACAAACCCCTGATCGGTTCTTCCTTTTTGATGAGAGACGAGCCGTTCATTCGGGAGCTCGAGGATCTCGGCATACCCATAATTCCAAGCCCGGAAAGATCGGCCAGGGCCATGGGGGCGCTGTACCGTTATTCCAGAATGCGCGAGGCCCTGGAGCAGGAAGCATCCGAGCGGAGGGGGACGGCGAGGGCATAAGAAGCCGCGGTACGCCGGGCTTGCGCGCTCGGCAGGCGTAACCGGATCGTTGCCGCTCAGACCGCTTGGTTTCATAGGCAGTTGACCATTGATCCGACGGGCGCTGTTGATATATCCTCGAACGAGGACCGTGTCGGCTGGTTCGGAGGTTCATTCCCCAACGAGACGCGCCGGTTTTTTTAAAATGGAGCCGGGAACAGAAGGTCCCCAGGGGCCGCAAACGCCGTGATCAGGAAGAAGCAACATGAATACGGATGCCAAGGGGCCGCAGGGTGTCCCGAAAAAGCCCAAGAGGAAAGACTCATCGGCCGGAAGGGGCGAATCGAAGGATCAATCAAGCCGGATCGTCGTTAATCGTGATTGGTGTAAAGGATGCGGGATCTGTGTGGAATTCTGTCCCCGCAAGGTGTTGGAGTTAGATAGAGAGGAGAAGGCCGTCGTCAAACATCCGGACCAGTGCGACCGCTGCGGTATTTGCCGGCTTCGCTGCCCGGATCTGGCCATCGAACTGAAATGAAACGCGACAATAGCAGAGACAAACGGCTTCTTTTCCTTCAAGGGAACGAGGTGTGCGTCGAGGCGGCTTTATATGCGGGTCTGGGCTTTTTTGCGGGATACCCGATTACGCCGTCTACGGAAATCAGCGAGCAGTTGTCGAAGCGTCTTCCAATGCTGGGCGGCAAGTTCATTCAAATGGAAGATGAAATTGCATCGATGTGCGCGATCATAGGCGCTTCGCTTACCGGACTCAAAGCTATGACGGCCACCAGCGGTCCCGGTTTTTCCCTGAAGCAGGAGGCCATCGGATACGCGGTTATGGCCGAGATCCCCTGCGTCATCGTGAACGTCCAGCGAACAGGGCCTTCTACCGGCCTGCCCACCGGTGTGGGCCAGGGAGACGTGATGCAGTCCAGATGGGGAACTCACGGCGATCACGCGATGATCGTGTTGACCGCTTCGAACCACCAGGACGTGTTTGCCGTAACGGTGGAAGCATTCAACCTTTCCGAAACGTTCCGGACCCCTGTGGTCCTGCTGTTCGACGAAGTGATCGGTCACATGCGGGAAAAGCTGGTGCTGCCCGAGCCTGGTGAGATTCCTCTGGTGGAGAGGCTCAAAACGTCCGTGAAGGAAGGCACGAATTACCATCCGTACCTGCCCAGAGAGGACGGCCGGCTGCCCATGTCCGATTTCGGAGGTGTGCACAGGTATAATGTTACCGGTCTGTTCCATGACATGTGGGGGTTTCCCACCACGGATCCGGCCACGGCTCATGAACTGCTGCATCACCTGGTGGATAAGATCGAAGGCGCCGGCCAACGCATCGCGCGATACAATGAATTTTTTCTGGATGACGCCGAGTGTGTACTGATTTCGTACGGATCCTCGGCCCGATCCGCCCTGCACCTGGTCGAGAGCCGGAGAGCGGTTGGGGAACGGTTGGGTTTGCTCGAGTTGCAGACACTCTGGCCCTTTCCGGCCGCCATAGTGAGAGACCGATGCGAACATGCAAAGCACATTCTGGTGGCGGAAATGAATATGGGGCAGATCACCCAGGAGGTAAAGAAAGCTGTAAGCGATCCTGAAAGGGTGTTCCTGGCCAACCGGTTCGACGGAAACCTGATCACGCACAGGGACATCAAGAACGTCTTGCGCGTGATCCGGGGAGGGGGGATGTAGCTTTGGCCGCAAAGGATTACCTTCGAGAACGGTTCATGCCCCATATCTGGTGTCCCGGATGCGGGCACGGGATTGTCTTGAACAACCTGGTGCAGTCCATAGACAAGCTGGGACTCAACAAGAACGACCTGGTGCTGGTTACGGGTATCGGTTGTTCCGCACGGATTTCCGGTTATGTGGACTTTCATACGTTGCACACCATTCATGGGAGGGCGCTGGCGTTCGCCACGGGCGTCAAACTGGCCCGGCCGGAGCTGACGTTGTTGGTCGCCATGGGAGACGGAGACGCTCTGGCCATCGGAGGCAACCATTTCATCCACGCGGCTCGGCGCAATATCGACATTACGGCTCTGATCATGAACAATCGCACGTACGGCATGACGGGCGGTCAACATTCGCCTCTTACCGGTTTTGGAACGAAGTCGACTACGGCTCCGCTGGGGAACATCGAGCAAGTGTTTGATACCATGGAGCTGGCCAAGGCGGCCGGGGCTTCATTCGCGGCCCGAGGGACCACCTATCATGTCCGCTCTCTTCAGAAACTGCTGACCCAGGCCATCCGGCACAAAGGGTTTTCGGTGGTGGAAATCCTGTCTCAGTGTCCCACGTATTTCGGCCGCAAGACGAAAGCGGGCACGGCCGCGGACATGTTGCGATCCTACAGGGATAACACTGTTCCGGTGGGATCTGAAGCCAAACAGAAGAACCCCGATTTGATCGAACGAGGCATCTTTGTGCAGGAGGAACGCACGGAATTTTGCACAGCGTACGAGGGCCTCATTCAAGCAGCCAGGGAAGGGCGGTGAATCCATGGAACGGTTCACCATTGTCTTTTCAGGATCGGGTGGCCAGGGTGTTATCACCGCGGCCGTTATGCTGGCCGAGACCGCTGTTCTCTACGAAGGCCTCAACGCCGTACAGACGCAGACCTACGGCCCTGAAGCCCGTGGTGGATCGGCCAGAGCCGATGTGATCATAGCAAATACGGAGATTCGTTTTCCCAAAGTACTGCAACCCAGGGTGCTGGTCTGCTTGAGTCAAAGGGCTTACGATAAGTATGTCGGAACCATTCGACCGGGCGGCCTTCTGATCACGGACCCCCATTTCGTGCAGAGGGACGTTCGGGTGGACGCCAGGCACATAGCTCCACCCATGTACGATTCGGTTAAGGACAAACTTGGCAACACCGTCGCGTTCAACGTGTGTGTCCTTGGGACCCTTGTGGAAGTGACGAAGATTGTCAGACCCGAATCCGTAGCGAAAGTAATCGAAGAGCGGGCGCCGGCCGGCTTTTTGGAACTGAATCAGAAGGCCTTCGAAATCGGTCTGGAGTTGGGGAAGGGCCTTTCCGCCTAGCGTTTCCGGGCGGCGGGCAGGGAAATCGAATTCCGGAAGGACCTGTGGGCCTTGTGGTTGCGGAGCCGGCCGGCTTCGAACCGTCAGGTCGCTGGATCCAAAGCAAAGGAGGATGACTGTGTCGAAACCAGGCGATACCGATGCGCGAGGGGGTAAAGGCGTTCTGGTGGTGGACGTGCAGGGAGACTTCACGGAACTCAAAACCGGTTCGCTGGCCGTTCCAGGCGCCGACGCCCGTTATTTGGACTCCGTAAAAAGGGCCGTTCAAGCGCTGTGGCAGGAAGGGCTCCCGGTGTACGCCACGCAGGATTGGCATCCCGCGGATCATGTGAGTTTCTATACCAACCATCCAGGCGCCAAGCCGTTCGAGGTTCTCGACCTGAAAGGCAGGAGCCAGATCTTGTGGCCGCCCCACTGCGTTCAGGGATCTCCGGGCGCCGAGATCCTGATCCCCGACATCTGGATCAAGAAGATGGTTCGCAAAGGCATGGATCCGGAGTACGATTCATATTCAGGATTTGCCGACGACGGAGGACGAAAGACGGAGCTGGACGAAGTGCTCCGCAACGATCGCATCCGGGAAGTGGTCCTTTTCGGCCTGACTACGGATTATTGCGTCAAGTTCACGGCTGTGGATGCAATAAACTTGGGGTATTCGGTCGAGGTCCGACTGGATCTCTGCCGGGGCGTGGCGCCGGACACCACGGAAGCGGCGATCCGGGAAATGAAAGAGAAAGGGGCTGTCCTGCGGGGCGGGCTCTGACGGGTCCTTGCCCCTCCGACATGGACGAAAGCTCGATCCCGGTGCAGTTTCTCAACGCGAGGTGTCGTTGGCGGAGATCGGTCCTTTGGGCAGGATCACATGGCCGTCGGCACGGGGATTTCCTTCCGAGGTCAAGCTTAAAACGGCGTCCTCGATGCGTGTGCAGAATTTCTCGAACACGTCCGGACGCGATCCGAGGGCAGGGGCTTCACAGACGCTTTCCACGCCCGCGGACCGAAGTTGCGATCGCCAGGAAGCGGCTTGATCTCCCATGACGTCCTTCAGCACGTGCCGTCCCGCTACCATCATGAAGGGCACGAAACGTATCCGCTTGACGCCTAATCGAATTGCCCGGTCCCGCAGCCCAACCGCGCTCTCGGGTTCCCGCACCAACTCCAGCCAAACCTTTTCACCGAAACGTTCCCGAACTCTGTTTCCGAAGGCGTGGTAAAGCGCTATACCCGAATGACCGGTTCCGTGGGCGACGAGGACCACGGCTTCCCTGATCCCAAACGTCAAATCAGGAGCCAACATGTCCAATACCGGATCGAAATCCGAATGACCCATGATCAGGGGCGCGCCCACGGAAATCCCCAGTGGAAGCCGCGCGTTGGACAGCGTTTCTATGATTCCGTGGTATTCTTCGGCCGGCCAGACGTGCAGGGACTGAACCACGCAGGACCTTCCTCCCGACTCCTGCACTTTTCGAACGGTATCCTCGAGGGGGAGCACCTGGTCCCGGATCCGCGGTTGCGTTGATTTCAGCAGATATCCGGACGTGAACGCCCAAACTATCCTGTGCTCCTCGAAGCGCCGCACGAACCACCGGTCCATGGACCGATAGGTGTCTATGCCTCGAGTGCCGGTTCCGTAGGCGGCGAGTATGATGGCGGGATCATTGAATGCCAAATCAGAATTCGATTCCTTTTTGCGCGGCTACACCTTTTTTGTAGTGGTGCTTGATTTCGGTCATCTCCGTCACCGTGTCCGCGATATCCATGATCTCTTCGGGAGCGTAACGTCCCGTAAGAATGATGTGTAAGCGCTCCGGCTTAGTTCGCAGCAATTCCAGAACGTCCTGGACGGGAACGAAGCCAAAGTGCAGCGCCAGATTGATTTCATCCAGCACGATCAGATCGTATCTATCCGAGAATACCTCTGTTCGAACTCGTTGCCAGGCTTCCGTGGCCTTGGCTGCGTCACGCTCGGTGCTTTCATGTCGTTTGGTCATTCCGAGACCCAGGGGATGGATCTCTGCGTTCGGTAGATGCTTGATCGCTTCCAACTCGCCGTATTTCCACGCGCCTTTGATAAACTGGATGATCATCACGCGCATGCCGTTTCCGGAAGCCCGTAATGCGGCTCCGAGGGCCGCCGTGGTTTTTCCCTTGCCCGTACCCGTGTTTACTATGATCAAACCTCTTGTTTTCTCGTGCTGCGCCATTTTCGAATCCTGCCAATTGAAAGGGGGGATACCCTGTGCGAAGTGTTCGACGTTTCGTCCCCAGTGAAGGGGCCATGGTCGTTTCAGCTCCCCACCTGATGGGTGTGGGCCGACTATCGCTCTTTCTCTTTACTCGGAACCCGATTAGTTATACCACAGGATCCCCTTAGCCGGCCATCTTGGTTATTCGAAAAACGGCGCAACGGAAAAGCCGGAAATTAAGGCATCCCGGCCGGCCCAAAAGTTTTCGGACCCGCCGTACGCATTTTCCTTTTGCAGGCCATACAATTTTGATACATTAAGGGCGTGCCGTATATTGTCTCTCGCATCGAACGGAAGATGCTTTTTCTTGTGCCGCGTTCAGCGCGGCGCTTCGCGTTTTATCTTCTATTCAGATTCGGCGCCGGCGAAATACACGGACGTGTTATCGAGGCCGGCTCCGCAGACGGCGCGCATGTCGATCAGTTTGGGAGGAGGCGTTATGGACCGAGTACCCATCAGCCCCGATGGATGCAAAAAACTAAAGGAAGAATTCGATCACGTTACCAAAGTGCTTATTCCACAGAACATCAAAGACATTGAAACCGCCAGAGGCCACGGAGACCTTTCGGAGAACGCCGAGTATCACGCGGCACAGGAGACTAATGCCTTGCTGCGCGCGCGTCTCAATGAACTAAAAAACAAATTGGCCACCTGTGAAGTAGTGGACCCCGAATCGACACCCAAGGATCGGGTGGTATTTGGAGCCAGAGTGATCCTCGAGGATATTCAATCGGGCGAAGAAAAGAGCTACCTCGTTTTGGGTCCGTACGACGCGGATGCAGGCAACGGCAGTATCTCCTACAGTTCTCCCTTGGGCCGGGCCCTTCTGGGTAAAGCCGCAGGCGACCTGGTCGAGTTTCGATCGCCGGGAGGGGTACAAAAGTTAGAGGTCATATCGGTTCGTTAGAGCCGGGACAGGCCGTTGCAAACCCTTCCACAGATTCCTTCCAGAATGGTTTCAGTCTGACAGCCGGATCACGGAAAGCGTAGGGGTTTCGAAAACACGTCCAGTGCGGTTTGGCGGTTGGCTTGGGGAAGTTGGTGCTTACGGCGCCGCCGGGCAGAGTCCCCCGACAGCCACCCGGCCGGCGGGTGGAGAGGAATCGCGCATTCCCTCCACCCGTCCCAAGCTGCGTGGGCGATTTATTCGTACCGGATCAGTTATAGTCCATCCAGCCCTGGAAGTTATAGGTGGTGTCGGTAATCAGGTGAACCGGCCACTCGCTGGTGGGTGTGAAATGGTAGCCCTCCATTTCGGGTTGCACTATCCCCGACCAACCGTACAAGACCTCTTTGGAATAATGCCCGGAAGCGTCCGTCGTGGTCGTGGTGATGCTTCCCGTAGTGGTAAACACCACGGTAACGCCGCTCATGGGAACGACTCCTCCACCGAGGAATACGTTTCCGGAAATCGTTATCTTCCCAGGCGAGTAATATATTCCGGTAAAATCCTGGTCCGTCCGGCTTGACGTAATTCCGTTCGGATAGTCGATCTGCGTCGGATCAAAGAGGTAATCGTCTTTTGACGGTACGATTGTTCCGCTCCATCCGTAAGGCATCTGTTTGGAATAGTAGCCGTCGGCGTCCGTCTTGGCGCTGCCGGTCAGACCGCTGAACACCAGGGTGACGTCCGCCAGCCCGGTCTCGGAACCCGCACCCTCGTAAACATGCCCGGATAGGATGATAACAGGTTCAGTGGCTGCAAAATTCTCCTCCGAAAGGGCCTGAGTCACTCCCTGAGGGTATTCTTTGTATTCGGGGAGAAATGTGAAGCCGGGTTTGGTGGGAGTTACGGCGCCCGTCCACCCGTAGGGAACCTGCATGGAATAGGTTCCTTCGTTGTCGGTGGTTGCGGCGCCCGACAGACCGCTGAAGGCTAACGTGACCCCCGATACCCCGTAAAGTTCGGTCAAACGGGGCACCTGCACTTTTCCGGCGACGGTCAGCAAGTCCGCCGTGGCGGCAAAATCCTGAGTCATATCCTGCGTGAGATCGGCATAAGCTGCTTCCTGCGGTGTGAACGAGTATCCGACCTTGGACGGGGTAATAGTTCCGCTCCATCCGTGAGGCACGTCGAGTGAATAGAATCCGGTCCCGTCCGTGGTTGCGGGACTGCCAAGGCTTTGACTGATTTCTACCCCGCTCAATCCAACGCCATCCAGTCGGACATAGCCGGAAATCGTTCGATTGGTTTGGGTGTTAACCTGGATGCAATCCTTCGCCAGTACGGTGGTGCTGAAAAAACCATCGCTCATGGTCACGATGACGTCGTACGTGCCCGGTGTGGTGTACGTGTGAATCGGGTACTGCTCGTCGCTGGTCTGGCCCGACTCGAACTCCCAGCTCCACTCCGAGAAGGCAATGGTGGAAAGGTCGGTGAACTGTACCTCGAGAGGAGCCGATCCGGCTCGAGGGGCGGCTTGGAAGTTCACGTCCAGATTTCCGGGATAGAACGTTTTAGTAACGGTGTAGGTGAAATTGTCGGCGTTGGTTTGGGTGATACCCGAAAGGGGTTGCACCGATACGGTTCCAGTGGTCTCGCTGGAAAACACCATGCTCAGTTCTTCAGACTGATCCCACAGATTCGAGGAATCGAACACAAAGCCATCGATCTCGTCCAGGAAAACGTGAAATTCAGTCCCGTCCATCGAGTATACAATGATAGAAGACCCGGTTTCGTAGTCCTGGACGTACATAGTGAGCGTTCCGGCCGTATTTTTCCACAATCCCGAATGCATGGTTCGAATGGCGGTGAATTCCCTGTGAATGGGGATGGCCGGGACGATGGACGTCGGCGGGTTTGAGGTATTATCCATTATACCGGCTGCCGCGTGGCTCTCGTTGATGAACGTAATACGCAGCTTTCTCGATGCGGCTGGTTCTATTGAATCGGCTTCAAACGTGGTGTCCGTGAGATCGGCCAAAAACGCGTACATGGCGTTTGCATCCGTGGCATAGATGATCAGCGTGGCGCCTGAAGAATAATGCTGGACATAAAAGGTATAGCTTGGCGTCGGATTGTCGTCCTTCCAAATGCCTTGATATTGAGCTTGAGACGGGCCTACAAAAAACAGTGAAGCGAAAAGAACCAGCAAAGCCGCGAAAAGCAAACTGCGCCTTCCAATCATCATTGCCTCCTCGATTCCTCTTAATTGAATTAGGTTAAAACATCCACTTTGAACATCACGGTCTTACGTGGCCTGTAAGCCGTTCACCGGTTCCGCCCCCCGGGTTGCGGCGCGGAAACGACGTAACCCTCTGAAAAAACTGTGGATGACTTCTGACACCCTACCGTCGGTTACCGCCGATAGCAAGGGGAATACCATATGTCGCTATCATCCAAAGTCCGGATACCACCTATTGTATAGAAAATCAAGTCTATCTTACACCTCGAAGGCCGTCGGAATTCCGTTCCCGCCCGCGCTGTCTCCGAATAGCAAGTGACTGAATATCATGAATCTTGATGATTTCGTAAAAAGTCGAAAACGGCCATTTTACGTCGTTCCGGCGAAAGCCGGAATCCAGCGATTTCAAATAGTTCTGGATGCCGGAGCAAGTCCGGCATGACGGCGTGGAGGCTTTCTACGAAGGGATCAAACTTCGGTCTCTTGGCGAGCATCGAGGCAAGACCGGTAGGCCGAGCTGGGGCTCGGCGTTCCCAGGGGATCGATCCTCGGTCTCTTGGGGAGCATCGTGGCAATGGGAGGGACGTTGGAGAATGTCCGAGGTTCCACACTCGATTCGGCGCCGGTTACACGCGAAAAGGAGGGTCGTTGCCGTCTTCCCAAAAGGCGGCGTTCAACCCGGTATACCTTGACAGAAAACGGTTCGGAATTTATACGATTAATAGAGATTCTTATCCGTATGGATATTAACCGCATTGAAATACCAGCAAAGGATTTGAACATGAAGCTTCAAGTGCACCATATCGGAGTGGTGGTCGACGATATCGACAAGGCGAAAAAGGTCTACGAGAACACTTTTGGCTCGAGTGAAAGCGCACGCTACGTGGTGGATGCTTTCAAAGCGGAAGTCAGCTTCTACCCGTTCAACAACACGTACGTGGAACTGGTCAGACCTTTGGAAGATGACGGCCTCGGAAAATTCCTGAAAGAACGCGGATCGGGCACGCTTCATCACATCTGCTACATAGTGGACGATATGGAAGAGGCCTACCGTTTCTTCACGCAAGAGAAAGGGCTTAGAGCGGTCACAGGAGCGCCCCAATACACCCCGTGCTTCGAGAAGGCCCTGTTCTTTCATCCGAAAGACACGGGAGGCGTCTTGATCGAGCTGGTGAGCGGAGCTTCTTGCCCCCTTCCGGACTAGGGATCGTCCTAGCGTGGACGTTGCACGCCGGCGGAGCAACCGCGCCGTTTCGGGGACGGGGTCTCAGACCCATCGGATGGACCATAAACCGATACACGACGGACGGTGTGCAGACAAATCCGCCGGTTGGTTGATCTTCTTGCGGCGGGGCCGCCGGAGGGAGAATCGTCTTGCCGGAAGGAAGAGTTTGGCTGGAGCCGGATTTGGAGGCTCGGCGAGGGACCGGACGATGTTCGGCTGTTTTAGCGATTCGCCCGAAAGCGATGGAACGTGTTGTTTATGTCGGCAAGGCTGTTTGACGTTCGGAAGGAGTGATGTCGTGCTTGGAAGAGAAGAGATCCTCGGAAGACTGGCGGAATGGAACCGGGCGTGGGACCGTCATGATCTGGAAGGAGTCATGGCGCTGTTTCACGATGACATCTATTTCGAAAACTGGACGGGTGGAAACGCCAGGGGCAAGGAAAACCTGAGAAACGCCTGGTCGGATTGGTTCCGGAACCACGGGAACTTCCGTTTTACGGAAGAAGACACCTTTGTTGACGAACGGGGACAGAAAGCGCTCTACCGTTGGACCCTGGAGTGGCCCTCGATGGAAAAGGGATTCGAAGGTCAGGCTGAACGAAGGCGCGGCGTGGATGTGCTGCATTTTAAAGACGGCAAGATCGTCCAAAAACTGACCTATTCGAAGACCGTCCTGGAAATAGAAGGCCGGAGAGTGCGGATGAATCCATAACACGCGATGGGGCTTGGCTCGGAAGGCGAAGCCCCGATCCCCACCTATTCAGGGCTTCGAGGCCTGCTCGAGGTTAACGGACCGGCCGGCGAGGTTTCGATCCTGAAGGCCCGGACTGAATTCTCCACACAAGACCCCTCTGCTCGGGTTTTTTCCTCCGAACGACGTTTCACGTTCTTGTTCAGGTGACTTCTTTAGACCGAATCGTGGGAATGGCTATGGCCACGCCGGATAAGGTGATGCCGGATGCAGTCAGAAGCACCGGATCCCAACTCGAGAAGTACGATAACATCCAACCGGTCAGCATGGAAGCCGCAATGCCCGCGACATTGCCGGAGGTATTCATGATGGAAGATAGAATCCCTGCGTGCCGCGGCGCCATATCCACCGCCAGGGTCCAGTATACGGGTGTGGAGAGGGCTTTGAACGCGGATGACAGCGTCATGGCTCCTACCGCCAGGTAAGGATCCCGGATCCAGATCAGCCCCAGCAAGAGTACTCCAGAAAATCCCATTCCGGTATACAACAGGAGTCTGCGGCTGAATTCCCGGGACCATCCTTTTTTGATCAAGTAGTCGGAGAACCAGCCGGACAGGTTCATACATACGCCGGAGGCGAGGGCCGGAACCGCCGCGCCGATTCCGGTGCCCGTGATCGAGAAGCCGTGGACCTTCATCAGATACGTGGGCATCCAGACCATGAAAAGGTATCCCGAATAGTTATGACAGAAATAGGAAAGCGCCAGGCCCACGCTCGAGGGGTGACCGAGCAGGCGTTTCCATGGGATCGGAGTCCGTGAAGGGAAAGAGGCGTCGGAAAGGTCCCGGATCTCTCGATGTACGATTCGCAGCCAGAAAAAGATCCAAATGAAACCGAAGCCGCCGAACACGTAAAAAACGGCGGGCCATCCCCACATCCCGATGATCCAGGATCCGAGGGGGAAGCCTATGACCGTGCCGAGAGTGATGCCCGAAAGAGTGAAACCTTGGGCCTTGGCTCGATGAATCAGGGGCACGCTGTTGGCAATCAGATTGTTGATGCAGGGAAAATTTACTCCCTGGCCCGTCCCGACCATGTAGCGGCAGAGAGACAAGGACCAGATCCGGCTGAAAAACGGGGTCAGTAGTGTAAAAAATGACCACATTGCAATGCCGGCGGCTAAGGCCTTTCTGGCTCCCAGCCGGTCCGCAAGAATCCCTCCCGGGATCATGAAAAGAACGTAACCGGCAAAAAAAGAAGAAAAAACCACTCCCATTTGGGTTTCGTTCCATCCGTAACTTTTCATGATGAACGGCGCGGCTATGGAAATATTGACGCGATCCAGAAAGCAGATGATGTTGGCGCAAAAACACAAAGAAAAGATGGGCAGAAGTTTCGTATTCGGTTTGCTCAAGACTCTCCTCGTCTGGAAGTGAAATGCTGTTTCTAACCATCAGGCAGCCGATTTACAGCCAAGCCATATTCCTTGCCGGACCCGGAGGTGTCAAGTCAAAACGCCGGAAAAACCTCGCGCCCGCCCATGGACTTCGAGGTGGGGTCCGAAATCCAAACAGGGAGTTTACGGCGCGCCCGGTTCTTACCTGTAAGACTGCGCTCGAGAGGGTCCCCGGTGGAGGATCCATGAACGTGTCAGCGATTCGATCCGGCTCGGAACCTACAGCAGCCAGAAAGGCACCAAATCCCGACTGAACAGATCCTGGACGGTTTCTCTGCGCCGGATCAGATCTGAACGGGCGACGTTGACCAATACCGAAGCGGACCGCGGCATGGCGTTCGCCTGATTCGAGAATGCTTCGTTATAGGCGCCCATGCTCAGGAAGGCGATCAAGTCACCACGTTGCACTCTTGGAATGGGCCTTTCGGAGGCCAGGATATCGGCCGCATTGCACAAAGGCCCGCAGATATCCACCACGTGTTCGTTGGAGGCGTCCGCCCGGTTGGCGATGACGACGGGGTGATATCCCTGAAAGGGATCGAACGGATCGCCCATTTCATTGATGCTGCCGTCCACGTAGACCCATTTCTTGTTTGTCAGTGTTCGGTCCTCTTTGATGCTGCCCACGCGAGTAACATATACCGTGGCGTCTTCCAGACACCACCGACCGGGCTCGAGGATCAGGTCGGGAAGTCTCAGCCCTGATTCCTCGGCTTTTTGCCGGATGGTGGAGGTAATGGCTTCCGCGTGTTCCTCGATCGGATGAGGGTTGAAGACACCGTAACGGTCTTTGGGATAGCCGCCACCCAAGTTGAGCCTGGCCGGCTGCCATCCGAATCTCGTTTTGATTTCGGCTATCCAATCCATCAACTCGATCGTTTCCTCGCGGGAATAACCGGCCCGTCGAGGAATACCTCCATGGTAGTGGATGCCTTCGAGTTGAACGCGCTCTTCGTTTAAGGCTCGCCCGACCGCTTCCATGAGGACTTCCGGCTCCATTCCGAACTTGAATTCCCGTTCCCACTTGGACACATCGATTCCAGGCGGCTTGTATCTCGGATCCACGAAGCGGCGACCGTTCAGGGACTGCAGCGGCATGCGAATACGCAAGCTGACACGGGCGGTCTTCTCCATCGTCCGAGCCAGGAGGGTGATCCGCTCCAATTCCTCGAGATCATCCACATTGATGTGGACGCCGGAGTGGAGTGCCGCGAGCAACACGTCCTCCGATTTGTTTGGCCCGTTGACCACGACTTTTTCAGGGTCCGTGCCCGCCAACAGGGCCAGGTGCAGTTCACCAAGTCCGAACGCGTCTCCCCCGCCCCCCTCCTGGACGATAATCTTGCGGGTAGCGAGGCGCCAATTGGCTTTCATCCCTACACAAACGATGATGTTGCCCGGATAACGGTCTTTGAAGGCCTGATAGAACTTTCTTACATTACTGCGGATCGCCTTCTCGGAGGTCGCAAATAACGGGGAGCCGTATTGTTCGATCAGTCCAGGGATACTCCTATCCTCGATCCATAGATCGTTATCTTTTACATGTATGTATTCCGTTATATCCCTATTTGGCACTGAAACCTCCTAATTCTCCCTTACCTCATACAGGATTTCTGGTTGTCATGCCGTGCACAGCCCACAGTCCGTAAATTGAAAAGGCAATGTTATGATCAAATAATCTTCCTTCTACGAAGTTCCAACATCTGGTTGTAGTCAACCTTTGCTTTTACACGGAAACACGATTTCTGATCGGTCTTGCTCCGGTCCCTTACCATACCCAGTTGCATGGTGCCTATGACAACCTCTACTGCTGCTCCGGCTTCCACCAGGGCGGGGATGAGGTATTCCCAAGGCGTTCTTCCGCTTACCAGGCACTTTTTCAGGTCTTCAAGGTCCATCTTAAGGCGCCGGGCCATATCCTCATCGGAATAGATCTGAAAAAAATCGTAGAACTCCATCATTTGTCGGACTCCTGTCAGGGTGTTGGTGAGGGGGAAAAGGGCTCCCCAGGGCACATCGAAAACGGCCGTGCCCTGGATCGCTCCCCCATAAAGACGTTCATCCGTTGAGGGAAGAAATCATCCTTCATCGTTTCCTGAAACGTGGAAACAGACATCAACGGGGGGTTCTCCGTATCCGAAATCGCTTAACGTTCATCTTACACTCTCATGCTTTCCGAGGAAACGCTTTTTATTGACAACCCGGAGCCCCATTGCTAACTTCAATTCGTTCAACGCATGGAGTCGAGTCGTCGGACGGACGAAAGGACTCGAACGAAATCAGCAAGATCGCGTCATGCGAGAAGGAGACAAGTTGTACACAGCAGGCATTGATATTGGATCCCTAACCGCGAAATGCGTCATCGTTAAAGATGGAAAAGATATCGTCGGCTACGTGGTGATTCCGACAGGAGCTGCGCAAGGTATCGCAGAACGGGTGTATAATAAGGCATTGGAAAAGGCCGGTCTTACGAGTGAAGATATCTGTTTTCTGACATCCACGGGCTATGGAAGAATGAACGTACCGTTCAGCGACAAGCAGGTGACTGAAATCACGTGCCACGGTCGGGGAGTCCATCATGTGATTCCCGAGGCCAGGGTAATTGTGGATATCGGGGGCCAGGATTCGAAAGTGATCCGGATCGACGAAAACGGGAAATTGACGGACTTTGCCATGAATGACAAGTGTGCGGCGGGGTCGGGCCGATTTCTCGAGGTGATGGCCCACGCCCTGGAGGTAGACTTGTCTGACATGGGTCCTTTGTCTCTTGAAGCGCCCTTCATTGCGGAAACGTCCTCAACCTGCACCGTGTTTGCTGAAAGCGAAGTGATATCCCAAATATCGAAGGGGACTCCGCTTAAGGCCCTGCTCGCCGGCATTCACGCCGGAATCGTGGATCGGGTTTACTCGCTGCTGAAGTCCAAAATCCGTGGCGCCGTCGGGGAAGAAGTGATTGTGATGAGCGGTGGGGTGGCCAAGAATGTGGGGGTTGTGTCACAGCTTTCCGATAAGGTGGGGCGGCCTATCCTGGTGCCTCCGGAGCCGCAGATCATTGGCGCTTTAGGCGCTGCGCTGATTTCTTCGGAATTGTGCGAGGTTCGCAAGATCGCCTGATCTTCCGAAGCGTGCTCCCAGCGGGGGCTCCGGGAAAGCACTTTGTCACTTGTTGTGTCGGTCTTGCGGGGAGGCGGTTAAGGATTCGGTCGTAAAGCGGATGGTTCCTGAGCATCGGGTTCCGGCAGTTCGGGCGCTTTCCAACGACATATGCCGGACCAAACGGCCGGGTCGGTCGCGGATGGATAGATATCGACCGGTGGCGTTTTGATTTTTTTCTTAGATACAGGGAGAGGAACATGAGTGTTGCAGTAACCAAGTGGACGGGTCCGAGCGCTATAGCGGAGGCTATCGATGCCATAGACGGTTGGCAATCCTTCAAACCGGGGATGAACGTCTTGATCAAACCCAACGTGGTTATGGGCGGTTCCCCAAAGGTGTCATGCCGGGGAATTACCACTTCTCCCGAAATTGTGGGCGAGATCGTTCGGCTGGTGAGAGAAAAGGGAGCTAAATCGGTTGTTATCGCGGAAGGTTCCGTCGAGCTTCCCACCTTGAAGCTGGATACCAACGCAGCGTTTCTCTGGAGCGGACTGCAGGCTCTGGCCGAGAAAGAGAACGTTCCGCTTATCGATATGAATAAAGGCCCCTACCGGACGTTTACGTTGAGCAACGGTACGGAGATCGAGATTGCAGAGGCTGTGTTCGCGGCGGATTTCGTCATCAATGCGCCCCTGCTCAAGACGCACAATCAGACGATTACGACCGTGTGCCTGAAGAATTTGAAGGGCTGCCTGGCTATGGAGTCCAAGAAGAAATGCCATATAGAAGCGGGTCTCACCATGGCCATTGCCGAATTCAATCGATTGATTCCCTGTCATTTGAACGTGGTCGACGCGTTGACCGCAACCGAAATAGGCCCGACCCCCACAGGGAAACCGGACCAGGTCAGGGAAATGGGACTGATTCTGGCGAGCACGAATCGGCTGGAGTGCGATGTGGTGGGCAGCCATTTACTCGGATACAAAGCAGACAATGTACCGCACATTGCTCACTATGCCAAGTTAACGGGTCAATCCCTGAACCTCGAAGATATCACCATCGTGGGCGAAAATCCGGCCGATTACCGCATGGAGCTGGATTACATAACCGCTTGGCTGGACGATCTTATGGAACGATTCGCAGTAACGGGCATGTCGATGCCCTATTATGGGGACGGCGTCTGCTCGGCATGCGGTTTCAACGCCTGGGCCGGAGCGATGAATTTTTGCAGGTCCAACAAAGGCGCCGCCATCGGCGGGGCGGAATTGATTATGGGCGTGGATGTCAAGCCCAGCGGCGATTCGGAGCGTGTCGTTCTCATCGGCAAATGTGCAATTAAAGCGAACAAGGATGTTGAAAACGCGATAAAGATCGCCGGTTGTCCCCACGATCCGGCCAAAATGTCGGAGATTATGACCAAGGCCCTGATCGGCGACGCCCAAAAATGAAGGACATACACAGAGGTATCTCTGTCCGGCCTATTGGAACGAGGCGCAGGCTGATTTAGTGAACGCAGGGAGACACATTGGGTTTCGACGGTTCCGTTCCTTGCCCCGATTCTCTATGCTCGACCGGGGGAAATCAAGAGAGTTTCCCGCAGACACCCGTCCGGTTGCTTAAACATGAGCCGCACGGTCTAAGACGGTGCGGCTTCCTTTTTGATACAGGGAGGATCTTCCGTACACCGAGGAAACGATGTCAACGGATTCAGCCTATGTCTATGCGCATCCGGAGGCTTCCGAATCGTTGAAATACTCCCGAACGAGCTTGATCGCACAGAAGGGACCGCACATGGTGCACGCTTCTTCCTCGGACTTCGGTTTGCTGTTCTCCCTGTAGGCGCGGGCTTTCCGTGGGTCCAGCGACAGGGCAATCTGCTTATCCCAGTCCAACGTCTTGCGCGCGTGGGCCATGGCAAGGTCTTTCTCCCAGGCCAGTTTGTTGCCTCGAGCCAGATCCGCCGCGTGGGCCGCTATCTTGGATGCAATGACACCTTCCCGCACATCTTCAACACCGGGCAGGGCCAGATGCTCGGCCGGAGTCACATAGCAGAGAAAGTCCGCTCCCGCCATTCCGGCCACGGCTCCGCCGATAGCGCACGCAATGTGGTCGTGCCCTGATGCAATATCCGTTACGAGAGGTCCCAGCACATAAAACGGGGCGCCGTGGCAGAGACGTTTCTGCAACTGAATGTTCATCTCGACCTGGTTCAACGGCACATGTCCGGGCCCTTCGATCATGACTTGCACATTGTGGCCCCAAGCGCGCTTGGTCAGTTGCCCCAGCACAATGAGTTCTTCAATCTGCGCATGATCGGTGGCGTCGGCCAGGCAGCCGGGTCGAAGGCTGTCGCCGAGGCTCAACGTCACATCGTGTTCGTAGGCGATGTCCAGCAACCGGTCGAATTGAGCGTAGAGAGGATTTTGCTCCTTGTTGTACAACATCCATGTGGCCAAAAAGGCGCCGCCCCGGCTGACGATATCCGTAATGCGCCCCTGGGCTCGAAGTCTTTCCAAGGCCAAGGTGGTGATTCCGCAATGCACCGTGACGAAGTCCACGCCTTCCCGAGCCTGCTGTTCGATGACATCGAAAATTTCATCCGGATCCATGTGAATAATCCCCCGGTCGTCCCGGGTCGTTTGAACAGCAGCCTGGTAAATGGGGACCGTGCCCAGAGGAATGGGAGTCGCCTCCGTGATTCGTTTTCGGATCCAGCCGATGTCCCCGCCCGTACTCAAATCCATAACCGTATCCGCCCCGGCTTCCACACTGGCTTTGAGTTTGCTCAGTTCCATGTCCAGGTCCACCTGATCGGATGAAGTGCCGATGTTGGCATTGACCTTAATGGATAGGTCTTTACCGACACCTTTGATTTGCGGCTTTTTGAGATTCCGGTTGGCAGGAATCGCTATCAGGCCTTGCGCGACGAGAGACATGATTTCGTCGGGGTCCTTACCCTCCGATATGGCCACGCTTCTCATTTCATCCGTCAATACGCCTTTTCTCGCCATTTCGATCTGTGTCATGCTTCCTCCGGGTGAAAGGGATGTACAGCCTTCCGGCCGACATCGAGCCGTGGGCGGAACAGAGTCCTGCCCCGGCCTTTCCGGTTAGAGTTACAGGGCGAACATCCGCCCCTCGGGGTCGCAAACAGAGTGCCTCGTATACCATGAGACCGGACGGACGGTCCTCTGGTAAACGACCGATTTCGCATGGTGCAAAGCACGCATACATTCGGTACAGCTTGAGTTGCCGGGCATATCGTGTGGCTGAACTGCCGCACCCCGCGTTTGCGGGACTCCAGGAAGGGAAATCCGAAGGCGGTTAGTCGAAAGCACGTTCGATGGGGACGCTATCTATGCTTTCCCTACGCCGGTATTACCCGGATCAGGTTCTAGGGGTTGCCGAAGAATCGGCTCTCAGCCTATGCACTCCCAAGCAACTATGACCATACCCTTTCATCCGCCAAACGTCAAGAACTATCGGCCCTATCACATCCCGTTGAAACGCATAACTCCTTGTTTATTCATTTCCTTCCAGCGTGGTCGGGGTTGCGATGCAGCCTGAACCGACTTCTTCTCGTTTCCTCTAAGATCCTGCTTGACATCAAAGGGACCCTGCCTCTTAATGAGGCAAACCTGTAAAAATGGAGAACAGGCCCGTGGAATTGAAGCAGAAAGCCCAGGTCATGCGGCAGTATTCCGTATCACTGGAAAACCGTGTAGGCGCCCTTGCCGAATTGTGCGCGGTGGTGGCCCAGGAATCCATCAACCTTTTGGCCATCTGCGCCATCGATACCGTGGAGGAAGCGGTGCTGCGAATCGTGGCGGAGAGACAGGAAGAAACCAAATCGGTTCTGGAAAAACAAGGCTTTCGGGTTATTGACACAGAAGTGCTCGTGGTGGAATTGGACAATAATCCCGGAGCCACCGGCAGGGTAGCCGCCTTGTTGAGTCAGAACGGGATCAATATCGACTACCTCTACGCGTCCGCACACCCTCAAATGGATAGGGCGATTTGTATTTTCCGTTTGCAGGACCTCGAACGGGCCCTGGAAGTTGTGAACGCTCATTCTGAAGACACGTAGGATATCTTGATGGAAACACCCTCATTCGGCTTGGAACGCATCGGTTTCAAAAAACTGATGAGAGAAAAAGGGGAACGTATTCTGGTGGCCATCGGAGTGGCCAACGGAGCCGAAGCCCGCCAACTGCACCACTCGGTTTACAGCCTGTATGAACAGGAGGCCGTGCCGGACTTCATAGGCGGGTTTGTCACCTTTGTCTCCGGTTACCTGTGCGCCGCCATGCATGGTCTACCGGACATGGGGTACATCCTGCGCACTGAAATCGTTCGGCAGACGGACATTATCGAGCAGGCTACGTGGATGGCCGCCCTACAGACCGGAAATCCGGCGCTTCCCATTGGAGTGGATGCCGACACGGGGTACGGAGTAGAGCCTTCTTCCATTCTCCTGACTTGTAGACAGATCCACAAACAGGGGGGGCAGTATATCCAGTTGGAAGATCAGCAGAATGTGAACAAAAGTTGCGGACATATGGAAGGGGCGGGTGGAACGGGCAAGCAGCTGATATCGGCCGAAGAAATGATCCGGCTCCGCGTCCGTCCCGCTGTGGCATACGCCAGAGAGCAGGAAGATTTCTCGGTGATGGCCCGCACCGACGCCATCGCCGTCGAGGGATTCAGAGCGGCCATGGACCGCGCCTTTGCCTATGCCGAGGCTGGAGCCGATATTCTATTTGTGGAAGCTCCGGAAGACGAAGACCAACTGCGCCGGGTGGCGGCTGAATTCAAGAACAGCCCCAGCGGCGTGTTGGCCAATATGATCGAGCGAAGTCCCAAGACGCCGTACAAAAGCCCGAAAGAACTCCACGACATGGGCTTTGACATCGCACTGTATTGCATCGGATCGTTGTTGGCGGGCCGCGCGGCCCAGCAGCGTTATTATCACATTCTCGGTCAGGGAAGACAGGTATTACAAGGGGCGGATGAAAGTGAATCCCGCTGGTTCGGAGGATTCAACCAGATCATCGGACGCGAGCAGACGGAAGCGTGGAATCGATTTTTTCACAATGAGCCGGATTCGAAATAGGGGAAACCAGTCCATATCTTAAAGATACAAGGGGCGGGTTTCACCCCCGCCCCACATTTCTAGGCGTTATCCTTCCAGATACCTGTCGATGACCTCTCCCAGGATTCCAGCGGCCCTTCCGGTATTGCCTCCGCACACCAGACGACCTTCGCCGCCGTAAAAGCCGGCGGCGGCCTCGCGGTCTCGCCAGTCCACGCATGCTATGTCCCGGCAGTCGACGCTGCCCTTCTCACCGCAGATCTCGCTCTGAAACATCTTGTAGAATTTAAAAGCCGCCTTCCACATCCTCGGATCGTCTTTTTCTTCGGGGTCGATTTTGCCGAATAGTCGACCTAAAAGAGCTATGCCCCCGGTCAGGGCTCCGCAAGGCCCTCCCGAGGATGCGATTCCGCCTCCCAGTGCCGCCATGGCTCGAATCAGATTTCCTTCATCCTGTAGTCCCAGTTTTTTCAGACCGACCGTCAGAACGGCCTGGCTTCAGTGGTGCCCTCGCAGCATGAGGTCACGGGCTTCCTGTTCCATCTGTTGGGGTGTCATGACTGTTTGTCCTTTCCGTGTGAGCTGCGGAGGCCGGTCCGCGTGGAACTTCCCCATGTCATGGTACAGAAGAACTTCCACACGATTCGGCGTCCATACATTCGTATTTGAATAATCTCCTAAACGGCCTGAGAATATATATGTTCCATGCCGCTGTTTCAACTTGTTTATGGACGGTCTACTTGAAGTACTTGGAAGCAAACCCCGTCAGTTTCTCTTTCGGAAGCTCGCTCATTTCGATGCATCCTCCAGCCTCTGAAAGGACTTTCCCGGCGTCGCGATAGCTCATGAACCTCAGGAGTTTGTCTTCGTGAAAAACGCCCACCGAGCGTCCAAGCAGTTTGATGATGGACTCGATCCGTATGGGAAGTTTCGCCATTTCCGGGACGAAGACCGACTGGCAGCCCGGGCAGTAGACCGCCATGATTTCAGCTCCGGTTTCCTGCGCCTCTTCGAGACGTTTAGAGCGGAAATCCAGTCCGGGCTTTCCAACGGCCGCCATAGCGGACCCGCCACAGCAAAGAGTGGTTTCGCGGCTGTTCTTCATTTCGATGATCTCGATGCCGGGTATGGCCTCAAGGAGCTTCCTGGGAGATTCCAGGTCGGGATGCTTTCCGCGGGTGAGATGGCAGGCGTCGTGAATGGTAACCGTGGCGACTGTTTCTTCGGGGCGCCCGAGTTTGTCCAGGTGTTCGGCCAGAAACTCGGTGATGAAACGCCAGGACCAATCCGTGTCAGGCTGATACAGGTCAAAAAACGCTTTGCAGGTGGGACACAGAAGCAGGACGTTTTTTGGAGAAAAGCGATCTAACGCATCCACGAGGCGATAGAAGTGATCTTTGGCGGCTTCCGGATTTCCGGCCCGGAGGTTGGTGTCGCCGCAGCAGTAATCCACCCCTCCCAGAACCTGGACCGTCGGGTCGGCGCGTCGAACGAGATCCCTCGCGGTCATCACCAAATCGGGCTGCATGATGCCGGTGCAGCCGGTAAAGATCACCGTATCGGTTTCGGTGACATCATCGCTCCTTACGTCCGTGATCCAGGGGCGCTCTTCCGGTTTGATTTGGATCGCTTCAATGGCTTTCATCAGGTTGAACCCGGTTTCGGGCAGCAGAAAGGAAAGGCCTCTGGGCATAGGTTCGCCGGCTTCACGGAGTATGCCTCTCGCGAGACTCAAGCCGAGACTGGGATCGAGATCTTCAGGGCACTCGGGCCGGCAAGTCAGGCAGCTCATGCACGAGTAAATGCGCATATTGGCAACATCGTTCGATCTTCCGTGACGGAATACGTCGAGCACCGCAGCCATGATGCGCCCCGGATCGTCGTCCTTGATGCCGGTGAAGGGGATGATGGGACACACGGTTACACATTGCCCGCAGGCCGTGCAATCGCTTTCAAAACGGTTTTTCTCGTGAGCAAAGTCGATCATAGGATTCCCCGCTGACTGAATGTGAATAGTGACGCTAGGTAGGTCATCGGCAAATTGGGTTATCGAGCGCTGCGAGTGCAGCCCAACAGATGCGACATATCCGCCTAGTCGATCGTCTCTCCCTTCTTGTGAAGGAATTCGGAAAAGGATTCCCGTTGAGGTATCTTCAGCGGCACTTCAGCGAGGTTTTCCGCTATGGGAAAACGCCCGTAGGTGTGCACGGCGGCAACGGCGGCGTGAATGTGTTCGGGCGGTGTATCGAAAGGGATATGGTTCAGGAAGATGATGCATTTCCCGTCTCGCCCCATGACATCGATATAGTTCCGAATTCGCCCGACAATGGCGTCTATGGGGCCGCTTCTGATCAAAGTGGCATCGATGCCCGCGTCAATACGTACATTGTGCTTCACGGCGAAGTCCTTGATGCGGCGGGGACCCAATTCGTGGAGATCGGGATCCAGCGCGCTAAGAAATCCGGGGCAGCATTTCAGTTTTTGCTCCATGAAGCGCTCCGGGTCGCCGCTTCTTGCATCGCCCCACTGACCTCTGGTAACCACCTTCTTCCCCAGTCGTTCGCGGAGGCGTTCGGTGTAGGGAACGACGAATTCATCCACCATGTCCAGATTCACGTTGGGAGGGGAGGCCCAGGCGTCGGATCCGTCGGCCAACGAGTCCGGGCGGCCGATTTCGTGCCTCATGGCTTCAATGAACGGAACCAGTACATCATCACACAGGAAGGCAAAGAGACGGTGGACAAATTCCGGATTGGTGTTGATGTCGATCACGAGATTCATATATCCGCGTATGTTGACGGCGAGGCTGAACGGCGCACAAAAGTAAGCTCGTGCGGGACTTCCGGTGAGCTCGATGTACGTTTTGTTGACCTCGTGCACCCAGGGCATGCGGCCGGATTTGTAGGGGTCGGGGATCTTCAGATGATCCAGATGGGATGGATTTTCAAGCAGTTGTTCTCTTCGGTCCACATCCGGCATCTTATTTGGACTGAACATCATCTTCTGCCCCAGAGCTTCGGCTTCGATGTTGTAGCCGTCCCACATGGTGTTCGGAGCGTCGAAACCGTAGTATTCGGTGACGAGAAGTTGCGTTTTTGCAAAGGTACGGGCATCGGTATAGAACCGGTCGAACGGCACGCCGGCGAGATAGGCGGAATGGTCGTTGCATTGGGCGGCGATGATCATCCGGTCGGGAGCTGTAGCCATAGTTGAACCTCCTCTGAGGATTGTTTCTTCGTTGCCTGTTTGTCCGAATCGGAAGAGTTCAGGCCTTCCGCAAGCGTTCCTTGGCTTTTCTGGCGGCGCTGGAGGCATCGGGCGCGTACAGGTCCGCGCCGATCTCGTCCGCGAACGACTGGGTTACCGGAGCCCCTCCTATCATAACGGTCACTTGCTCCCGGATCCCGTCCTTTTTCAGTTCCCGGTTCAACAGCTGCGCGGTGGCCCGCATCTCGGACATGGCCGTGGTCAGCAGGCCGCTCAAGGCCACCAGTTGAGCGTTATGTTTCCGGACTGCTTCCAGGAATCGGGACTCGGGTACGTCTATGCCCAGGTCCACAACCTCGAAGCCGGTGGCCTCGAGCATCATGATGACCAGATTCTTCCCTATATCGTGGAGGTCGCCCTTAACGGTGCCGATCACGACTTTTCCCAAAGGCGCGGCTTTCCCTTTGAGCAGATGAGGTTTCATGATATCGACGCCGGCCAGCATGGCGCGGGCGGCCATGATCATTTCCGGCACGAAAATCTTGCCGCTCTCAAACCGTCTACCAACCTCATCCATGGCTGCTATCATGCCGCGATTGAGGATGTTATCTACGTCCAAACCGGCTTCCAAGGCCGCTTTTACGTGTTCCGTAACCCGTTTCAGATCTCCTCTTACCACGTCTTCGTAGATGCTTTCCAGCATGCGCGTTTCTCCTTTCACAGATCACCCTTAACAGGTCGCTTCGGAGAATGTGTATTTTCCGATGACCGGATTTGCGGGCCAGGGGCCAAGGTTGGCTGCAGGATCCGGAAACAGGCCCTCAGCGCTCGAACGTGATCGACTCTAGCAGATTGTGGCTTGGTTGTAAATTATTACCCGTCCGGAAGAAAAGAACTCATCTGAAAGCAGAGGGGGAGAGACTGGTATGAAATGAGGGCTTCGATCGGGCGCTGATGTCGTGGCCGATCAGCCGATTTGTTTCGACCGAGGGGGCATCGAAGGAAAATATGCTTCTGGAGCACTACCGGCGGGTCGGTTAGCCGTTCGGAAAAACGGTCGCCCGTAGAATCCCCCCATAAAGAAACAACAGAAAGCCTCCTATTGGGAAGCTTCCTGTCGAGTTCCGAAGGTATCGATTATTTTGGGCTCGCTTCCTACTCTATCTGCGTTGAGAGAAGTTCGCTGGGCGCAGACGCATTAAGTGGGAGGAAGAATCGGCATTGAATCAAGGACTTCCAGGGTGGCCGGATCGCCCAAGATGCATTTCCGGATCAGCGGGAAGATGGCTCCCCAGCTTTCTTGCGCGGTACCCAGACCTTCGTTGGTGGTCCAACCCAGGATCTGCAGTGCGTTGCCGAAGGGGACCGTGTTTTGAAGCCCTTGATCATTGCAGCTTACGTTAACGGGCAGGAAGTTGGCAATGGTGTTACCGGTGGCGCAGTTGTACAGGCCCGAATTGGCCGTGACCACGCTTCTCCAGTAGGCGATCATACACTGTTTGGTGCCGGGATTTTCGATCTGACGGGTATGGAAGTAGATAAAGCCGGCCAGTACGTCGGCCACCACTTCATCCAGCCGGTGGATGTTCAGCTCGTCCGGTACGAGCAGGGGGAAGGAATGGCAGCCTTCGTCCTCGTCACACAC
>JACQYL010000083.1 GCA_016208165.1 Deltaproteobacteria bacterium | reverse complement strand
CATGGCAGAGTACAGAGTCAACGATATCTTGGCAGAATATTTTCTCAAATAAAAGGTCCCCTATATTTTTGGATATGCCGGCCTCGCGGCCATCGGTCTCCTGGACGGCATCTATGACCGCACCGACAAGATAAAGGTAATCTGGCCCCGTATCGAACAGGCCGCCGGCTTTATGGCCGACGCCTACTTCAGACTCACCTCCACCCCCCTACCGGTCTACGTGTCCACCGGACCCGGGCCGATGAACATGATGATTGCCGTGGCCAACGCTTTTTATGACTCCTCCGCCTTTCTTTGCATTACCGGTCAGGTGACCACGGATCAGTTCGACACCGGAGCCCTCCAGGAGGAATATCGCTACTACGCCGGGGACTTTCCCTCGGTAATGAAACCCATCGTCAAACATTCCTGGCAAGTCCGCAAGGTAGAAGACCTGCCGCGCTATTTGCCCAAGGCCTTTAAACTGATGCGCACCGGCAGGCCGGGTCCGTGTCACCTGGACATCCCGTACGACTTGTACGTCAAGAAGGCGGACGTGGAGATCCCGGACCCGGAGCAATGGTCGAAACCCATCAGCTGGCGGACTCCCGCCTCCCCGGAGGCGGTGGAGAGAGCTTTGAACCTGCTGATAAAAACGCCTCGCTCCCTCATCCTGGCCGGCGGCGGCGTGATGGTCTCCGAAGCCACCCGTGAGCTGCGGGACCTTGCCGAGTACCTGCAGATTCCGGTGTACACCACTTTGATGGGCAAAGGCGTTATGGCCGAGAAGGACAACCTCTACCTCGGGGTCGCCGGCTGTTGGGGCGATTACCCGGCCGCCGAGGCCGCCCGCAACGCAGACTTGATTCTTGCCGTGGGCGCCAGGTTTGCCGATCTGCACTGTGCATCCTGGCTGCCCGGCTACACGTACAACATTCCCCCAACCAAATTGATCCAGGTGGACATCGACGCCTCCGAGATCGGACGCAATTATCCCGTGGAACTCGGCATCGTCGCCGACGCCAAGGCCTTCCTGGGGCAAATGTTGAAGATGGCCAAGGATAAAGGCCTGAAGCGGGACGGCAAGGCATGGGCCGCCGAAGTCTACGGATACAAAACCGAGTGGCGAAACTTCGTCGAACCGTACCACAAGAATGACGAAGTGCCCATTGACCCCAGACGCGTCCTCCTCGACATGCGGAGGATTTCCCCGGACGACACCATCATGGTGGTGGACGTGGGCAACAACCAGGCGTGGGTTGAACAGTACTGGGGTACGCCGAGGCCCAAGACCCACATCAGTCCCGGTGGGTTTGCCGCCATGGGGTTCGGAGTTTGTGGGGTTCTCGGCGCCAAGCTCGCCAGACCCGAGTCCCCCTGCGTCAACGTGTGCAGCGACGGCGGTTTTCTGATGGCCCCTCATGCCGTGGCCACGTCGGTACAGTATGATATGCCCGCCATCTGGGTTATTTTGAATAATTACGCCATCGGCTGTATCCGCGACCTGCAGCGCTTCTACCTGGACGGCCGCGAGATCGGCACCAGCTTCAGGAAAGACAAGACCGGTGAACTCTGGAATCCCGACTTTGCCAAGATGGCGGAGTCCATGGGGGCTCGGGGGGTTCGTATCGAAAAACCGGCGGACTTTGCGCCCGCGTACGAGGAGGCTCTGAAATCCAACGTGTCCACGGTCTTCGATGTCATCATCAACCGTGACACGCCGGTACCGTTGACCTCCACCTGGCAGATGCCGCCCATCCCGGCGGCCGACCCCACGTTCGGCAAGAAGAAGGTGAGGTAAACCCGTAATCGTCCATCCGGGGTCCGGGTCCAGGGCCCGAACCCCGGCCGCAGAAAGGCCGTACCGTGTTCAATCGCGCAGGCTATCTCTACCCGTTCGCGGCGATCGTCGAACAGGAAACCCTGAAAACGGCGCTGATCCTCAACGCGGTGAATCCCGACATCGGCGGCGTCCTCATCCGGGGCGCCAGTGGCACAGCCAAGTCCACCGCCGTTCGCGGATTGGCGGCGCTGCTGCCGGACGTAACGGTTGTGGCCGATTGTCCTTACCGCTGTGACCCGCACGAACCCCGTACGCAATGCGATCGGTGCGCCGAGCGGCTTGCCGCCGGCGAGGCGCTTCCCACGGCAAACCGACCCCTGCGCCTGATCAACCTGCCCCTGAATGCCACCGAAGACCGGGTGGCCGGGACCCTGGACATTTCCAGAGCCCTGCGCGAGGGGATCAGGGCTCTGGAGCCGGGACTTCTGGCGGAAGCCAACCGAGGCATCCTGTATATCGACGAAATCAATCTGCTGGACGACCACATTATCGATCTTCTCCTGGATGCGGCCGCCCTGGGGGTAAATGTGGTCGAGCGCGAAGGCATCTCCGTGAGCCATCCGGCCCGATTCCTGCTGATCGGAACCATGAACCCTGAAGAGGGGGAGTTGCGACCCCAGATCGCCGATCGCATTGGTCTGCATCTCGAGATCGCCCCCCTGACCGACCCCGAGCAGCGTGTGGAAGTGATCAAGAGGCGGGAGCTCTTTTTTGCCGATCCTGCGGCCTTTTCGAAGTCCTACGAAGACGCTCAGGAGGAGCTGCGGCGCGCCGTCGTTCGGGCAAAGAAACTGCTGCCGGCCGTCAAGGCCGATGAGCGCCTTTACCGGGCCGTCGCCCGTCTGACCGTGAAGCTCGAGGTGGAAAGCCATCGGGCGGATATTACCATGATGCAGTGCGCCAAGGCCCTGGCCGCTCTTGACGGCCGAACCGAAGTCGAGGCTCATGATGTCTGGAGGGCATCCACTCTGACCCTTGGACATCGGCTGCCCCACGACCCCTTTGTGGCGGGCCCCGCCCTGGATCCCATGGCCCTGCGAAGGAACCTCGAAGACATGCTCGAGGAGCCGATTGACCTTAAAAAAAAAGCACTGACGAAGACGCAGAGAGCGTCGAGCTTGGCGGCGCGGAGCTAGTCGCGGCGGCCATTGCCGAAACAAAGCTCGATGCGGCGAAGGCTTTACTGCTCCGCAGACGCCGGACGCAATATGTGCGGGCTGCGACCGGGAAACGTCTCGAGGCCGTGGTCACTCACAAGCGTGGCAAGTACTCCCGTCATCGCCTCCGGAAACAGTCAAGTTCCGACGTAGCCATCGACGCCACCCTGAGGGCGGCGGCGACACGCATAGCCGCCGGCGGCGGCGGGCCGCTACGCGTGGCCCCCGAGGATTTGCGCCAGAAGATTCGTCGCCACCGCTCGCCCTACACGCTTGTGTTTATTGTTGACAACAGCTGGTCCATCCACGTGGAGCGAACCCTCGAGACGGCGAAAGGCGTGGTGCTCGCCCTGCTTCAGGACGCCCGCACCCATCGGGACCGCGTGGCCCTGATCGCCTTCCGCCACAGCAGACGGCCGGACGCCACCCTGTGTCTGGCGCCCACAAGAAGTTACAGCAGCGCGGCGAGGCGGCTGGCCCGCATCCCTCTGACCGGCTCGACGCCGCTACCGGACGGCCTGCGCAAGGCCTATCGCGTCTTACATCAGTCCCGGATCCAGTACCGGAATGCCGTTCCCGTTCTGGTGGTGATCAGCGACGGTTTGCCCAACGTCTCCATCCGCCCGCAAAGCGACCCCTATGAGGAAATCCGCTCGATCTGCAAGCAATTGCGGCGGGAAGGCATCTTCACCATCGTGGTGGATACGGAAGCCGGTGGACGGGATGGGGACCGGAGTAACTGCCGGGAGATGGCCTCCCTGACCGACGGCAGCTACCTGAAACTCTCGGAGTTGAGCCTGGAAGCTATCGAGGCGGCGGTGGCCTCTCAGCTGGGAGTGGTGAGTTCACCGGGATCCGGCGCCAAGATGGTGAGCGTATGAACCAGCCGGGAAAGGAGCGACATCCATGAAGCACCATCCGGACACGGACCGACCGCGTGGCCAAGGTAAAGCCTTTGAAAGGGTGATCCGGGAGGATCGAGCCGGCGGTTGCGCCCTGTTGTGCGCCTTGCTCGATACCGAAATCCTCTTCGAGGAGAAAGGCGTTCCCTTTGAAACATTGACGCCGCTATGGAACCTCTATTGCCCCGAGTGCGCCCCCGAGCACGAGGCTGAACTTCTGGGCCTCTCATCCTCTTCCGAGGCGGATGCTTGCACCCTCGCAGGCAGTGAGGGGCTTGAGCGCCGCCTGACGGACCATCTCGCCGGCCGGCGGATAAGGCTTCGCAGGGGCGACCTCACCCTGGCGGAGCTCTTGGACGATTTTACCGAGCGCTGTCGCCGGGATCTCGGCATCGCAATCGACGACCGGTCGGCTACCTGGGGCGGCAGGTGCTTTTCCGCGTCGGGCCGCTGCCACCACGTACTGATCCGCCCCCGACCCGTGCTTATCCGAGCGCACCCGCTTGCCTTCATCCTGCTGCTCAGTCCGTTGCCGGTCTCAGGCATTCATCCGATTATCGATCTGTTTGTTGAAATCCCAGGTCTGCGGCAGCGCCTGGCCATCGTTGATATAGAAAACGGATTGAAAATCAATTTGACCAAGAGTGATGTGTTCGTCCATTTTGAACGCTACCTCCGCCGCGTTCACGGACTCCGCCTTGCCGTGCACCCCGAGCTTACTCAGGGTCTGGTGGACGGAGGTATCATGAAGCTGGAGAAGGGATAAAACGGGGGGTCTTCTCCGGGCCGAACGGATTCGACCCGATCGAAGACGCCCGCAAAGGCGGAAAGAGCGCGGGCAAACAGGCTCGGATCGAATGCACTCGGGTCGATCCGGTTATTAGGATCCCTGGCCGCTTCGCACCAGCGCCAGAAATTCGGTGAAGCCGGCGACGCTCGCCGCCTTCTCACGGATCTCGCTGTTCTTGAACGTGCCGGCGATGTCGGCCAAGATCTCCACTTGGGCCCCGTTGTCTTGGACCGGAGTCAGGATGAGGCAGATGACGTGGGCGGGCGTACCGTCGGAAGCATCGAAATCAATGCCCGTCCTGGACAACCCGACGGTGACCACCGGAGTGGCCAGGCTCAGGAGCCTGGCGTGGGGTACCGCCACACCGTGCCCGAGTCCGGTTGCCATGATCCTTTCCCGGGCAAGAACGGCGTTGGTGACCGCTTTCGGGTCCAGGCCGACCAGAGTCGCTGTTAATTGAGAGAGTTCGCGGATGGCTTCCCAGCGATTGCGGCCCTCAAGCTGGTTGAGAAACCGCTGCGGCTGCAGGAAGTCGGTGAAACGGCGGGGCTTCTTCAGCCGGAGGGTCCGTTGCAGCATCGGACCACTTACCAGGGAAGTGACCAGGGCCATCACCACTAAAGAGACGAAGACCTCTTCACTGATGAGTCCGAACTGCAGGCCCAGCACCCCTAGAATGATGCCCATGGTTCCCTGGGCGCTCATGCCGAACCCGACCCCTAAGGCGTCGCGCCAGTGCAGTCCGCCCAATCGTCCTCCCAACGCACTTCCGGTCACCTTACCGGTCAGGGCGAGGCACAGCACGGTCAGGGTCAGCAGCGGATCGAAGTGCGCGGCAAAGTTTACTTTCAGGCCGATGCCGGCGAAAAAGAGGGGGGCAAAGATGAAGGAGACAAATTGCTCAATGGCGCTACGGGTGCGCTTTCGCAAATGACTCGAGTGCCCCAGCGCCACTCCGGCCAGAAAAGAGCCGAAAATAGCGTGGATGCCGACCCACTCGGTGAATGCGGCGGCCACCAGGCAAAACGAGAGAGCAAAGCCCAGGACTCCGCCGGGCCAGCTCGTGTGGGCTTGAATCCAGGGAAGAAGCCGATGGATGCACCAGGGGACTACGGTAAGCATGGCGGTGGTGAAGACCAGGGTCAACCAGAGGGTGTGGGCGAGAGGCATGCCATGGCTCGCCCCCAGCATCCCGAGCACGACGGCAAAAACCAGCCACCCCAGCAGATCATTGAGCACGGCGGCGGAGATCACCGTCACTCCCACGTCGCTGCGGTAGATGTTCAGATCCATGAGGATCTTGGCGATGATCGGAAGAGCGGAGATAGACAGGACCGTGGCCATGAACAGCGCAAAAGCCAACGGGTCGACGCCCGGCTGATAACCCACCAGGGACGGCGCCCACCAGGCAGCGGCAAAACCGAAGCTGAAAGGGAACAGTAAGCCGGCCAGCGCCACCCACAGGGCCAACTTCCCTTGCCGCCAGACGGTCGAGAGATCGACTTCCATGCCGGCTACCAGAAGAAAGAGGGCGATGGCCAGATTGGTCAACCCGTCAAGAGCGATCGCCCCTGCTCCCTGCCCGGGGAAAAGAAAGTCCCGCCACGCGGGAGCGATGGCGCCGAAAATCGTGGGCCCCCAAAGGATGCCGGCCAGGATCTCGCCGAGGACCGCCGGCAGATTAAACCGCCGGGACATCTCGCCGAGGAGCCGAGCGGAGGCCAGCAGCAGCCCCAGGGCCAGGAACATGGCGGTGATCTCGCCGCGGGTCAGATGATCCATAGGCGGTCAATCCTCAGAAAGGGCTTCAACTCCAATTCGAGCACCCATTCTACCCCGACAACATGGGCAAACTCATCCGCACATTTCCTCTAATACCAGCAATCACGAGACATTACTTGCATGACATCAGTCCATTCTAGAGTAACAGGCCCCGCGGCTGTGGTCAATCCGCCGGGTCGGAAACTATCAGGTCGGAAACGTTAGAAAATTACCCTAAGATTTTGTAATAGTTTCTCAATGCGACATACGACCAGACCCCGTGTTGTGGGAATTTCGAAGCAACCCGGTGGCATCGCCTTTGCAACTTCTGAAACGGATTGGTTCGTCCAATTTCTTACGCCGGTTTCAAGGAACTCGGCGGCCGAATCACGAGAGCTGCTCGGACATTGGCGTGAAAGGCTTGAGCGTGAGGATTGAGAAGTTGCATTTCCATGAAAAGTTGAATCTAGTGCGGATCGCGCACGGCAAACCGTGTAATCATGCTTTTGGCGCTTCCAGCTGAGTACGGAACCGGTACATAAGTTACAAATCCGTCCTTAACAGAAATGGACACTGCCATGAATTCGAGAAACATCGTCCGATGCTGTACGATGCTCGTGGCCCTGTGGACCTCGTCGCCCGCTTTGGTGGAGGCCGTCGTGGTTTCCAACGTAACCGAACTGTCCGATGCGATTTATAACGCCCATCACGGGGGCGACAAAACCATATTGATCGAGGCGGGAACGTACGCGTTGAACGATATGCTGGTGGTCACCACCGATGATGTCAGCGTGAACAGCGTGTCCGGGGACAGGGATTCCGTGGTCATCAAGGGAAACGGCATGGCGGGAGGCGTCACTCACGTGTTCAATGTGGCGGCGGACCGCTTTTCCGTGCAGAACGTCACCTTGCGGGACGTCAGCAACCACGCCGTGCAATTCCACCCCGGCGTGAAATCTCCGGTAATCCGCAACGTTCACATCCTGGACACGGGCGAACAGATGGTGAAAATCGCCTATGATCCGGCCCAAATGGACCTGACCGCGGACGACGGCGTCATGGAGAACTGCCTTCTCGAGTACAGCGCCGACATCGGTCCCCAGTGGTACATCGGGGGTATCGACGCCCACAATGCGAAGAACTGGATCGTTCGGGACAATGTGTTCAAATACATCCGAAGCCCGAGCCTGGCCCTGGCCGAGCACGCGGTTCATTTCTGGTCCGATTCCCGGAACACGCTGGTCGAGCGGAATCTCATCATCAATTGCGATCGTGGGATCGGGTTTGGGCTGGGAGATCGCGGCCATCTTAACGGGATCATACGTAATAACATGATTTATCACGACGAAAACGACCCGACGGGCTTCGCCGACGTGGGCATCGGCTTGGAATCGGCCGCCGGCGCACAGGTATACAACAATACCATTTACATGGAACACGGCTATCCCAATGCCATCGAGTACCGGTTCACCGCCACCACGGGTGTCCTTATCGCCAACAACCTGACCAACAGACTGATTCAGCAGCGGGACGGAGGCCAGGCCACACTTTCCAACAATGTAACGAACGCCGAGTTCGACTGGTTTCAGGATGTGGGTCAGGGCGATTTGCACCTGGCGGGGGCCGTTGACGAGGCCGTGGATCAGGGACAGGTCCTAGCGGGACTCACGGATGATTTCGACAAAGAGAACCGACCTGCGGGCGGCGGCATGGATATCGGAGCCGACGAATACGCCGTCGATGGGCCAGGGGGATTGGACCAAAACGCCCGGGCGGTTCTGCTAGCCGTATTATGCCTTCTGGCCGGCGTTCCTTGAAGTGATGTTATGATTCCAGCACGTGCTCCATTCTTTCCGCGGCATCATCCCAGTTCATGACTTCCGGATAGGAACGGCGGCCGCTTTCCAGATTCAGCAGGATCTTCGCCGCCAGGTCCCGGTGGTTTTCCGGTTCGTACAGCATTTCCGCCGATACGCCCGGCTCCTCGGGCATGGCGCCCACTCGCGGGGCCACGAAGGCCGCCCCGCAGGCCATATACTCGACCCCTTTGAATGGCAGACTGTATTCCGCAAACAGATCTCTTTTATAGCAAATCACATTCAGATTGCATGCGTTGATGAGGAGCGGAACCTCCTTGTGAGGGAGGAAACCGAGATAGCGCACACCCGGCCGGTTCGCATCGGAGCTGTTCTCCAGACGGCCCGCGAGGACCAGTTCGATTTCCGGAACCACCAGGCGCACGCGTTCAAACGCCTGCCAAAGCGTGTCCATTCCCCTG
The DNA here is from genome assembly GCA_016208165.1 of Deltaproteobacteria bacterium. Taxonomy (NCBI): domain Bacteria; kingdom Pseudomonadati; phylum Myxococcota; class Myxococcia; species Deltaproteobacteria bacterium. Next base: position 15,095 of record JACQYL010000083.1, on the reverse strand, counting down.
CTCGCTTCAATGGCTCCGAAGTAGCCGATCAGCGGTACATGAGGAGGCAGGCCCAATCGGGTGCGGCACCAAGTGGCGTCGAGCCTTCGGAACAAGGCGGGGTCCGCGCAATTGGGTATCACGGTATGCCGAGTATGGGGGGATTTGGCGCGCAGGTAGGCGGACAGTTTTCGATTGAACGCTATGACGGCGTGGGACCGGTCCAGAGCACGATAGTACCAGGGACCGAGCTTGAATAGGCGGCCGGAGGCGTAGCTTTCGAAATGATCGTACACGTCGTGAACCACTGCTGTTCCGTAAACGCGCCCCAGAAGCCCGCCCAGGATGGAGAAATACATATCCGTTGCACCGACGATGCGATCCGGATGGAATCTCCGTAGCGCCCGAAGGGTCTCCCACAGGCAGGGCAGCGGACCAAAGGGTTTGAAGCCGACCCCTTTCCATTCCACGCCGGCGTCGACAAGGTGCTCGTTCCGGGCCGTACGGTAGTCCAAAGCCAGCACCAGCACCCGATGCCCTCGCCGGGCCAACCCGACGGGCAAATGGTAGTAACGGCCGAAGCGGTCACTGATGACGTCCTGGCCCATGGTCCATCGTTTGATGATCCAGAGTATGTTCATGGTTGTAAACCCGCAAGCCGGCCGGGTGAACCAAGTTCCCCCGTGCGCCCTGTGTGGCGATCGCGCCGTTTTGCTGCGCAAACGGGCGCGATCGCGGCCTCGGAATCACCCCTTGCATGCCCTGTAAAGTCTAAGACCAGTTCAGGGCAGCGTCCCTGGACCCTGTCAGAACGTCACGGTACGCCCTTGCCATCAGGTCCGCCACCTTATTGATATCGTATCGCGCGAGAGCCGAGCGACGCGCATTATAGGACAGTTCGGCGATCCTTTCGCCGGAGAACACCAGGGGCAGGAGGGCCGAAGCAATGGACTCGGCCGTTAAATCGATGGCTTGTCCGGCCCCGTCCTTGACAACGTCGCTCGCGTTGGCGGCGTTTCTGGAAATCAACACCGGCAAGGAAGCCGCCAGAGCTTCGATAACCGACATACTCAACCCTTCCACCAGGCTCGGGAGCACCAGGATGTCCGCAGCCGAATACCAGTCGATCACTTCTTCCTGCGGCACGGGCGGGAGGAACCTCACAGAGTCCTCCAAACGGCAAGCCGTCACCCTTTCTTTCAGAGATGCCAGATACCCGTGATCGGGCGTGGGACCCAGCACCACGAACAGGACCCGTTCACCCGCGTCTTTCAACAATCCGAGAGCTTCCACGACCAGATGCACGTTTTTCATGGGATGGACCCGTCCCACATACAACAGGACCGTTGTTCCATCCGCGGCGCCGATTTCCCTTCTCAGCTTGGTTCGGGCTTCCGGGCGGCGACAGAAGTGGGCCAGATCGATGCCATTGGGAACCAGAAAGGACGGCCTCCCGAAACCGAATCTGCGAGACATGACGCGTTCGCCCCGGCAGAGGTAATGCACCGCCGAAGCCGCTCTCGCCACACGGGAATCGACAAGATAGGCGTAAGGTATTTTCAGATACGCTTTGCCCACTTTCATAACAAACCATTCGTTCAGGCTCCCGTGAGGCGTCAGCAGGTACGGAACGCGGCTAAGCCGGTTCAAAAGACTCACCCGCAGCCCGTGCCAGTGGCGCGTCAACGAAACGTGCACTAGGTCGAAACGGTGCATGGATTCAGCCAGTTTCCTGGAAAGCGTTCGGGAAAAGGCTTCGGGTCTCCATTTTCCGAACGGGCCGCTACGGAAATAGAGAACCTTGACCCCTCCCACATCGACCGGCTCCCCCAAAGGCACGTCCATGCGCGCCCCATGGCCGTCGTCGTCCGTGGCGTACACGGTAACGTCCACTCCCAGACTCGAGAGAGCCCGGCAGAAATTGCGGGTGGAAACCACACAGCCTCCCGCGGCCCATGCGGGCTCGTACCAGGGAGTGACGTGCAATACTTTCATTCCAGTAGCGGGGTGCATAGGATACCGGCGGTTATCGAGCTCCGTCCATGGCCGCGATCGTTTCATACAAGCGGCGGATCTGACTTTTGCGTTGAAACTGGTTGATGTATTCCCAGTCCGGTCGGACCCGGAACGCCCCGGACATAAGACTTCGCAGGCTGGATACGCACTCGGCCACAGTAGAGGCCGCCAACATCAGGCCGGAGCGGCCGCAGATTTCCCGAGCCACGTTTTCACCGCCGTGGGTCAGAAACAGAATGGGTTTCCCCCAGCGGATGTATTCGAATATTTTACCTGTGGCAATACCGGCTTGCGAAGAGTCCAACCAGTCCAGAAAAAGCAGCGCGTCGGCCTCCTCCTGGATCTGAAGACTCTTCTCGAGGGACACCAGTCCCCCGAACTCGACAAACGCTTCGACTCCGGCCGCATGGGCCTGCTCTTTGGCATACTCGAGATTTCTTCCGACAAACCGGATTCGCAGGTTCTCGGGCGTGATCTCTCCGGATGTTTTCAACTCGAGAAGCGACTTCATGAGAAGAAGCGGATCGCACTTTCCCGGATAAATGGTTCCAGTGTAGGCGATTTCTAATCCGGAGCCGTTCCGCCCAAGGGATGGCCCTGGTGTGGCCCTGCCTCCCTCCTCGAAGCCGTTCCAAATCACCTGCACCTTGGGCCCAAACTTCTGTTCGAGCACGGAGCCCAACGGGGACGTGGTGGTCGTAATCAGATCCGCCTTGGGCATGAAACGCGCCTCGAGCCGTTTTTCGATCCAGGTCATGGGAAACGTGCCCGGAAACGCATGGTTTTCGATCCACAGGTCCCGGTAATCCGCAATCCATCGGATGCGCGGAAATCGCTCTTTAAGCCGTCCGGCTATTATGTGTGACGCCGGAGGCGAATAGGAACTCAAAATCCATCGGACGTTCCGTTCACGCACGAGTTGCTTGCCCAGACGGTACGCCGTTCGAATCCAGAAGTCGGTGAATCCCCTGTCCGGAATTCTTCCGGAATGTCGTGCGAGCAGGCGTTTGCCGAAACTCGTAATAATGGAATGGGCCCCTTTCGGCGAAACCGTACCGTCCGAACGGGAGTTTTCACGCCGCAGACGATCCAGGAAGATCGAAGGATGAACGAAGTCCACTTCGTAAACCTCTATGGACCTGGGTAGGGGATGAAGAGGGATATGCTTGGAGGGTGGTGACTTACGGGTTGTAATGACCAGGATGGGTATTCCCCATTCCTCGAAATAGCGGGCGAAAGCCGACACCCGCTGGGCCCCGATGGACTCGTCGGGATGAAAGAAATGGGAAACGATCAGCAAACGGGCGTTGTGTTTCAGCATAAGAAAACCGAATTACGAAGCGATCTTCGTTGGGCGCCAGGGTGTCGCTTGGACGAATCAGGGAAAGCGGAACCTCCGCTTTCGGCTTCAATCCATTCGCTCGGAGGCGCGTGACTTCCCGGATTTCCGATCCCGGACGCGCTTGACGTCAGCTTCCCGAATTCCGCTGACCGCCCCAGCTTCGAATCCCGCCAATGGCTAGTCCCAAAAGATGTCGGTCGTCGCGTCCGGGAACGAACAACTCCCACCACCGGCTCCTGTTTAGGTGCGAAAACACGGCCACCTTCGCCGCAGCGTCACAGGTGTAGGCCAGTGTCGTGGCCAAGGCGGCTCCATTGATTCCCATTTTCGGTATAAGGACTAGATTAGCCGCCAGGTTTATACCCACTTCCAAAGCTGCCGAGTATGTGTTCAACTCCGGCCGTCCTCTGGCCGCAATATCATTCGAGAGGACCCTGGAGAGATTTCCAAAGGCGATTCCGGGCAGCAGCCACAGAAGGGCGGTGGATGCTCCGGCGTACTCGGGACCGAATATGAGCACGATGAACGGTTTCGAGACCACGGCCAGGATACCCACGGCCGCCAGCGTCACCACAAGAACGGCCTTGGCTAGGGTTTGCGCCAGTCTGTGACTGTCTCCCTCGGTTCGGTGCAACTCTGAAAGCCGGGGAAAAAGGACGAAACTCACGGACTGAGACAGGATCCACAGTCGTTCCGCAATGTTGACAGCCACCACGTACACACCCGTGGATAACGGATCCAGGAAGTAGTTCACGAGAAAGATATCGATCCGGTAGTTCAAGAAGGTCAGGACATTACTGAAGTGCGCTTTGAGTCCATAGACGATGCATGGTTTAGCGTACGTCTCGGAAGCCAATTCCGCGACCTCGGAGCGAACTCGCTTGTGAATCATGGAAGCGACAAAGACCAGTCCGATCAATTGCGCCGCTATGACACCCACAAGGGCCCCGACTATTTCCAGATCCAAAACAAACACCGCGAAAAACACCAATACCAAGGCCGCCGAAGGTGAAACCAGCAGCGCGCCGTTATAGCTTGTGAATTCCTGCTTTCCGTGAAGCAGACTCAAGTAGAAGTTTTGAAGTAACGCGACGGGAAACAGCAGGAGGGCGATCAGGAGGGGGTCCACTCCCACGCCCCTGAAAAGCGTGTCGCCGAACCAAAACACCAGGAGGACGGCCGACGGTATACCGAATCCGCATATCGCGACCCAGAACCTCACGCTCGTCCAAAGCGCCTGCTTCAGAGACACGCGGCGGGAGCCCAGAAAATACACATTCGCCGACGGAATCCCCATGTTCAGGAAGCTGATAATCAGCGCGGGCAGCAGCAGCGCCATGGCATAGCGACCGTTTCCCTCGGGGCCCAACAGCCGAGCAAGCATTACCCCCAGGGCAAAACTGAGCAGCAGCGCGGCAACCTGTCTCAGCATGGCCGCCCCGATGTGGCCGGTAAGTTCCTTATAGTGAGATCTGGTGTCCTCTCCGTTCATTTCGAGGATATTCCGGAATTAAAGTGTGAGAAGAGGAAATCCTTCCAGTCGATCAACGTTTTAGTATCACGTCCCTGTACACGGCTGTCAACTCACGCGCCACGGTTTCGGCGCCGAAGCGTGATCGGCAGTCTCTCGAAATAGCGCCCGGATCGTACGTGTGGGCCCGGGACCGCATTTCCCGCAGCGCGCTTGCCATGGCTTCGACATCGCCCGGCGGGACCAGCAGTCCATTGGTTTCATCTACAATGCACTCCGGACCTCCGCAGGCGGTCGCCACAACGGGCTTTCCGCAGGCGAGAGCCTCGACCAGAACGACGCCGAACGTTTCATAGTCGCTCGAGAGCACGTATGCGTCGCAGGCCTGCATTTGCCGAAGGACGTCCTCCCGGCCCAGCCCTCCCAGAAAAGTCACCTGGTCCTCCACTCCCAACCTGGCGGCCTGGGCTTCGAGCTTTTCTCGTAAGCCGCCGTCCCCGACGATGCGAAGACCAACGCCGGCCTCGCCCTGAAACACCCTGGCAAAGGAGTCGATCAGAAGACCTTGCCCCTTACCCTCACGGAGAAATCCTACGTTGAGGAAGACGAACGGCCGGTCGGCTTCCAGCCGATCCCTCTTGGGGCTCGGCTGAAACATGTTGGACACCATGTTGGGAATCCAAATCCACGGCCGGACGTTTCCATCGAATCGCCCTTCCAGCAAGTGACCGAGACTTGGACTCACCATGATACGCGCCTCGGCGCAGCGAAAGGCGCGCTCGATTTGCGGAACTTCCCATGCTTTCAATCGCCTCGTGGCGAAGACGGAACTATGTTCCGTAATGACATAGGGAATACCGTACGCCAGTCGGAGACGCCGGGCCGTGACGCCGGCGAACAAGGCCGAGTGGGCGTGGATGATGTCCGGGGTTCCAAAGGCATCCACGTACCTTTGGAAAAGAAGACGCGCGGCCCTGTCCCACAAAAGACAATCTCCGCGCACCAGGCGCGGAAGCCAGCGCCAACCGGTGAAACGAAACGTGGGTATGCCTTCATCGTCCTCGTATTCAAAGGAAGACGTCAACTCGTGAAGAGCCTTGATGCGTTCTCCCGGTTTCCTCAGATGGGCCGCAATGACTCCGATCTTGTGTCCGGCCCTTTTGAGGGCAAGCTATATGCATGGATATTCCACCGGAAGTCAGGACTCAAAAACCGGTTCAGACGTTGATGTCGAATTGAGAGGCTTTCTTAACGTATCGGAAGAAGTCCGGATTTACCGAATACCCGAAATGGATTTTTCTCGAATCGGCGCAATCAGGCGTCACCTCGACTCAACATGGCCGGGCGATCCGGACGAGTTCCTCCGCGTAATAGCAGATAGCTTCATTCCTGGGCGCAATACAACTCCAGGTAATTTGGAAACCGTTTTCCTCGGCTAGACGGGCGTACGTGCGGGCCATCACGGGAATGGGTACGACTTCACTCCCGTGCCCGTAAAAGCGCTTTCGGGCCTCCTTGACTTCCTCGGCCGCCCAACCCCTGTGCAGAGAGGGATTTTCGATGACATTTCTCACAATATACACAGGGCCTCTATTGAGCGTGCGGTAGATTTCCGGGAACAGGTCAAAATGCTCGATGTGATCGGTCCGCGTCATGTCATTATCCAGAACGATCAGGTCGAACCGTTGGTCGGTTCTCTTCACCTCTTGGTACGAGTCGGTGATCTTGACTACAGCCTCGGGGAAATTCCGCCTGAGCGCTTTTTCATGCTGGGGCAGGATCTCCCACAGCGTCAGGGAACGAACGAGGGAAGACCAGTAGCGGGTATGCCAGTCGCCTTCCCGTGCGAAAGGGTCCAACGCGTCCAATTTGCCCAAGTCCGTCCTTTCGGACAGGAGTTTCATCACTTTTCGAATCATACCATCTCAAGCGCGACCTCGGATCCTCTCCCTGGGAACGCCAAGCCCCGGCTTGGCATCTTCTGCCGTTGGGCCGAGCCGGGGCTCGGCGTTCCCGGAAACCGGCTCGCCGCCTCTCGAAGGGCGGTCACGCTCAGCTCTCCTCCGCCGGCAGTCGGCTTCGCCAAACTTAAGGCATGTCAATGGTTTCACGTTATGGATGGCGCAGAAAAACCGTTCCTGTCCGAAAAACTGAAACAGGAAGGGACAGAACTCTTGCACGACGGGCGAGTCACCGGCAATGTAACTATACCAATATCCCGGATAGCATATGGGTTCGGGCGGATCGGGAATCGTGCCGCCCAGTTGGCAGCAGTTGCCGCAGAATCGGCACCATTGAGCATCCGGCAGCGTATGCCGCGGGTTACCATCGAGGGGAATCGAGGTTACCCGGTCCCTGTCGAACAGATGCAGATCAGCCCAGATGCGCAGGAACGCCGAGCAAAAGAGTACCAGACGTTGTTTGAGCACCCGGTCCCAGTGTTCCGGATGTTGTTTCAACTCCGGACGTTCATTCCTGAAGTGGGTCCTCGACACCACGCTAATGGGAAAGTACGGGTTGGCGAGAGCGGTTTCGAGGGTCTCGCGCTCTCGACGGTCGGCGGCGCAGGCTTCTAGAAGGGATTCGAACTCGGGACATCCTGTGAGCAAATCCGGCCCCAGTCTGTTCCGCGTCCTTTCGGCCTCCGCGTAGCGCTCCAGAGCCTTCCGGGTCCAGATGCCGAACGTCCGCCGGAACGGGGTATCGCTGGCGAGCTTCATAGTCCCAGCAATTCCTTCAAGTTTTCCCCGCAGATGCGGTTTCGAGTATCCGCACTCAAGCCGGCTTCTTCCATCTCGGCGAAGTACCGGGAAACGGGTATCAAGGGGAAATCGCTTCCCAAAACGATGCGTTTTTCGCCGCAGATCTCCGAGGCCAGACTGTAAATCCTGGTGCGGTACAGGAACGGGGAAGCCGCGGTGTCGTACACCACGTGCGCGAGAGACTCGGCCACCTCTTTTTTCATGAGTTCATAGAAAAACAGGCCCCCTCCCCAATGGGCCAGGATAACGGGCTGTGGGGCGATGGCCTTTAGAAAGCGGTACAGCTCTCCCAGGCACACTTCGGATTTCCCGGGATAGGTATGCCCGACGTTCTCGTTGGCATGCAGCATCAAGGGAGCCTGATGATTCTTGCACACTTCCAACACCGGTTTCATGGTTTCGAGCATATCCTCGGCGCTGAGGCGTCCCGTGTAAAAAGCCAACTCCCCTACCCCTCTCATTCCCGCGGAAAGGCATCGGTCCAGTTCCTTCTGTAATCCTTTGCCTTCCGGATAAGCGCACGCAAAACCGATGATGCGATCCGGATAGGTTTGCATGGCTTCGAGTACATAATCGTTGGCTCTTGTGACCGTGTAGAGTGTTCTCCAAGGAAACCCGAATGTGATGGATCGATCGACTCCGTCTTTGTCCATAGCTTCGACCAGTTCCTCGGCTGAAGCCATTCGAGCTTTCTCATTCGCGTAGATCAACTTGAAGGCTTCTTCTCCGAACATATAGTTGGAGCGATTCTTCCGAACCTCTGGAAAGAAGATGTGCGTATGGGCGTCGATAATCATCTGTGCGTCTTCCTTTCGCGCAAGAATGCAGGACCGGCTGTCCGCCGGATGCCTGGTCCTATCATTTGCACGTCCCGCAAGCAATGTCAAAAAAGAAGCTGCCTCGTGGGAGTTCAGGAGCCGTTCGTGTGTTTTCGGAAGCTTTTGACAGATTCAAATAAAATGAAATATAGAGGGAGTAACGTTTCTCCATTCGAGGCGCCTGGATATGGACAGTTCGATTCTCATGACCGAAGAAGAAATGACTTTGCGGACCGGGCAAAAAGAAGATTCCTTCGACCTGGTCATAGAAAAGTGGCAAAGAATCCACCAGTACCTGAATCATGCGTTCACACGGGATGACTACGTCGTCGCTCTGGAAGCGTCGCAAGTGGTGATTCCCTTCTGCCGAACCTATGCAGCTCACCGCAATTGCAGCAATTGCCCGATATTGCTTATCTGCCAGGGAGAAGATGTTGAAGGAGAAAGTTTGTGGTCGGGGCTCTATCGTCTGCTGCAGGCGTACGGGTGGGCCGGCGATTTTCTTGCTCCCGAGCCGTTGCTCGATTACCTGGGTCGATTTCTGGACGCTCTGAAACGGGCAAATGAGCCTTCGGTCTGACTAGGGGTTCGGCGCCGGATGGCAGGCTTCTCATCTCGGTCGTGTTTTTTCTCTAGGTCCGATCCCTTTTGTTGTGTTAAGGTACCGCTATTATGAAATGCCCCATTTGCAATGGCAATGTCGATATCTGCCGTAAGTGACGCTCCGTTTCGTTCCGCTGCAGGGACTGCGGCGCCGAGTTTTCTCTAAGCCAAATCATTCAGCAGAGTGATGCGGATCTGGATGCGCTGCTGGCGCATGTTCGAGTGGACCGCATCGGATAAACGCATTCTCCATAAGGTCGAACCATGCCATACCGTCTCGAAGTCGGACTTAAGCCGGACCTGTTCGATGCCGAGGGACACGGACTCAGAAGGAAAACGCGTGAATACCTCGGATTGGATATCGATTCCGTTCGGTCTTTCTCGGTTCTTACCTTCGACTTGAGTCTTTCCCACGAGCAACTCGAACGCATCCGGACGGAGATATTCACCAATCCGGTTACGCAGATTTCATCGTACAGACCCCTGGCCGACGATTTCGACTGGGTGATCTGGGTGGGTCTGCGTCCGGGAGTGAGGGATAACCCGGGCGCAACGGCGCGGGAGGCTGTCGAAGACCTGCTGGGATTCCAACTTCGGCTGGGCGAGGACATCTATACCTCGAAACTGTGCGCGGTCCGGGGTGCTCTTACCAGAATGCAGGTCGAGAAGATCGCCCATGAACTCCTGGCCAACGGAATTATTCAGCAATGGAAAGTGTTCTCTAAGCAGGAATGGGATCCGGAAACCGGCATTGGCATCATCATCCCCAAGGTGCGACTCGATCACCGGCCCAAAGTAACGGCCATCCCCATTCGCACCGACGACGAGCTGCAGCGCATCAGCGGCGAGCGAAACCTCGCGCTGAACCCGAGGGACATCCCCACCATACGCGCCTATTTTCTCAATCCCGACGTGCTGGCGGCCCGGCAACGTGTAGGGCTCACGGATCCGACGGATGTAGAGATCGAATACATATCTCAGGCAAGAAGCGATCATTGTAATCACAACACATTCCACGGGTTGTTCAGATATGTCGACAGGGGCTCTTCCGAGCGGTGCGTGGTCGATGATCTCTTCAAAACGTGCATCCAGAAGCCGACCATAGAAATTCAAAAGCGAAAACCATGGGTTATATCCGTCTTATGGGACAACGCGGGAGTGGCCCGCCTGGATGACGATCACTATTATGTGATTACCGGCGAGACGCATAACAGCCCCTCGAATATGGAGGCCTACGGCGGAGCCCTGACCGGTATTGTGGGTGTGTACAGAGACCCCATGGGCACGGGCCTGGGATCGAAACTCGTGGCGGGCATGTACGGTTACTGTGTCGGCCACAGGGACTACCGGGGTAATTTTAGGCCGCACCTTCACCCGCGGCGTCTCTTGGACGGCGTCATCGAAGGTGTTCGGGACGGCGGAAACAAAAGCGGCATACCTACTCCGTTCGGAGGGGTCTACTTTCACGACGGGTTCATCGGAAAATGTCTCGTTTTCGTCACGGCCCTGGGACTGATACCGGCCAGAGTGGACCACCGGCCCTCGGAGAAGAAGACGACGACACCCGGAGACCTCATCGTTATGGTGGGAGGTCGTGTCGGCAAAGACGGCATCCACGGGGTAACGGCCGCCTCGGAGGAATTCAGCGAACATACGCCCGCGGGTCATGTTCAGATCGGCGATCCGTATACGCAGAAGAAAATGCACGATTTCTTGATCGAGGCCCGGGACGCCGGTTTGATCCGGTATGTTACGGACAACGGCGGAGGGGGGCTGTCTTCCTCCATTGGCGAATCAGCGAGATTCAGCAACGGGTGTGAGGTGGAATTGGACCGGGTGCCCCTGAAGTACGACGGCCTGGACCAATGGGAGATCTGGGTTTCCGAATCCCAGGAGCGAATGACCGTAGCCATACTGCCCGAGCACGAAACCCGTTTCATGGAGCTGAGTCGCAAACATGGAGTGGAAAGCACCGTGATCGGACGGTATTCGGACAGCGGAAAACTGCACATCCGATATCACGGTAAAACGTGCGCCTATGTGGACATGAACCTGCTCGAGAGCGAGTTCCCCCAATGGGAATTCGACGCCGAGTGGATACCTCCCGATCTCCGGGGCCTCGGCGAACCGGTGCTCGGTCCCATTAAAGACCATGAAGGTTTTCTCGCGAGCCTGCTGTCGCGGCCCAATATAGCGGCCAAAGAATGGATCACGCGCCAGTACGACCACGAGGTGCAGGGCACAAGCGTAATCAAGCCGTTGGTAGGAAAAAGTCGCGACCTGCCTTCGGACGCATTCGTGATTCGGCCGGTGCTGGAAAGCGACGTCGGGCTGGCGGCCGGCCAGGCCGTAAACCCGAACTACTCGGCTATCGACGCCTACCATATGACCACAAATGTGATGGACGAAGCGTATCGACGCGTTCTGGCCGTAGGGGCGGATCCGGACTCCGTCGGCGGAGTGGACAACTTCTGCTGGCCCAATATCCAATACGATCCCAGAACCAACCCCAATGGTAAATTCAAAGCCGCGCAACTCGTGCGGTCCAACTGGGCGCTCCGGGATCTCTGCCTCAAATACGGCATCACCCTCCTGTCAGGTAAGGACTCTATGTACATTGACGGCATGATCGAGGGACCTTTCGGCCAGAGACACAAGATATCGGGACCGGAAACGCTGCAGTTTACCTGTACGGGAACGATTTCGGGCGTGAGCCGGTGCGTGACCATGGACTTCAAACTCCCCGGCGACCTGGTCTACCTGCTGGGATGGACTCGAAACGAACTCGGCGGCTCGGAGTTCTACGCCATGCACGGCTATGACGGCTTCAATATTCCCACTGTCCGTCCGGACGAGTTCCTGCCGGCCTATCGGGCGATTCATGAGGCCATACACGCCGGGCTGGCCGCTTCCGTGCACGGCGTGTATCGCGGGGGACTTGCGACGCACGTGGCCATGTGCGCGATGGCCTCGGAACTGGGTGTTTCCATCGACCTGAGGCAGGTAGGCTGTGAGACTCCGTTGGCGGATGACACCCTGCTCTACTCCGAATCCGCCGGACGTTTCCTCGTGTCCGTTGACCCCGAAAACCAGTCGGCTTTCGAAGCCGTGTTCAAAGATTTGCCGCTTTTCTTGGTTGGACGGGTGGAAGAAAAGGATCATCTGGTCGTTAAAGGAAAAGACGGAATCACGCTCATGGACGTATCAGTTGCGAAGCTGAAACACGCCTGGAAATCAGTGTTTGGAGAGTTGATCTAATGGCGGAAAAGATAAGAGCGCTTGTGCTCACCGGATACGGGCTCAACTGCGATCATGAAACCGCCTATAGTCTGCGCCTCGCCGGCGCGGAGGCGGATCGGGTGCACGTCAATGAACTCGTCGGCGTAACCGCGGAACACCGGAAGCGGTTGAGCGACTACGACATGCTGATCTTCGACGGAGGGTTCAGCTGGGGGGACGACCACGGGGCCGGAGTGCTTCTAGCCTTGCGACTGGGGGCTCACCTCGGGCCCGATATTCGCAATTTCCTGGGGGAAGGAAAACTGGTCCTGGGTATCTGCAACGGCTTTCAGGCCCTTGTCAATCTCGGGCTCTTGCCCGGACTGGACGGAGACTACACGGCTCGTCGCGTAGCTCTGACGTGGAACGATTGCGGCAACTTCCAGAACCGATGGGTGAACCTGGGGGTGAACACGGATTCACCTTGCGTGTTCACGCGGCACATCGAGGGCCTGGAACTCCCCGTTCGTCATGGAGAAGGTAAATTCGTTGCAGAAGAATCCGTCTTGGACACTCTCGAGAAAAATGCCCAGATTGTTGTTCGCTACGCCTCTCCGAACGGATCTCCCGCGGGAGGCCATTTTCCCGACAATCCAAACGGCTCCCTTCGAGACATTGCAGGGATTTGCGATCCGACGGGGCGCGTTTTCGGTCTCATGCCCCACCCGGAGGCGTATAATCATTGGACGAATCACCCGAATTGGACGTATCAAAAGGAGGTGCGACGGCGCCGAGGCATTATGGACATCGAGTCACCTGAGGGTGCGGGCATCCAGTTGTTCCGCAATGCTGTTGAATACCTCAAAAGGAACATAAAGTAAAACTTTATAGGAGTCGAATATGCCCCTATCAAGTCTGACCTTTTTCGGACATGCCTTTTTTTCAATAACCACATCCGGTGGCAAGAAGGTCTTGCTCGATCCCTGGGTCGAAGGAAATCCGGCCTGTCCCATCACCCTGGCCGATATTACCGCCGCCGACCTTGTACTGGTGACGCACGACCACGCCGATCACGTGGGCCAAGCGGGCGACATTGTCAAGAAGACCGGCGCCATGCTTGTGGCCAATGTCGAGACGGCTTCAAGATTGGCGCGGGATCACGACATTCCCCAGGATCAGGTGCTCTTCGGCGGGTACGGCATGAACATCGGGGGCACTACCGAGGTGGCCGGTGTGCGCATTACCCAGACGCAGGCTTTTCATTCCTCCGCCTCGGGTGTAGCCACGGGATACATCCTGCAACTCGAGGATGGTCCGTGCCTCTATCATGCGGGCGATACGGGTGTTTTCGGAAGTATGGGAACCCTTGCGGCCACGCACGGCATCAACGTTGCGCTTCTGCCCATCGGAAGTGTGTTCACCATGGATCCGGTACAGGCGCTGGCGGCCGTGGGTCTGATCAAGCCGAAACTAGTGGTGCCCATGCACTATGGCACGTTCCCGATCCTGGTGCAGAGCGCGGATGATTTTGCGCAGAGCGTGCGAAAAACGTATCCCGAGGTGAGGGTCTCGCCGCTCAAGCCCGGAGAAACCATCGAGTTGAACGTGTAAGCCTGAGAACTGCGGCAACAGAACTCGCCGCTAGCCTGGCGCGCACGCGGAGAGAGTGTACTTTGCGATGAGGAACGAGGCCCATCCTCCAGTCCAAGCCCTCACGCGATGTTACACTCAATGCGCCCACTAACCCGACCCGGCCCGGTAGGGAGTAGAGAGAACCATCTCACCATCGGATATGGGATTGTTTCCCAATCCATCAACGTGAGGCTGTTCGTTAAGACGAAAACCGAGGACCGGTGTGATTGTTAAAGGAGCCGTCATGCATGAATTCAAGAACCTGCTTATCCCTATAGACCTTTCGGGGATCTCGGAACGTCTGGTAGCGTATGGCTTGGCCTTGGCGGAAAAGCTGGAAGCGAGAATTCACCTTATTTTCGTGCTGGAAGACATCCATCAATATGCCGGACTGTATGTACCACACCCATCGCTTGGCACCCTCGAGGCGGACCTGAAAAAGGAAGCGCAAAACAAATTGAAAGACTTCGAGGAAGAACATGTTTCTGGGAAGACAGCCCAATCCACTGTGTTGGTTGGTGATCCCACTCACGAGATCATCCGCTACGCGAGCGACAACGACATTGACCTCATTGTTATGGGAACACACGGCCGTAAGGGTCTGGATCGATTTATTTTCGGGAGTGTTGCGGAAAAGGTGGTGAAATCGTCTCCGATTCCGGTGCTCACAGTTAATACCTACAGCGTGGAATCGGCCTAGGATCTTTTACGTTTGGGGACGGGCGGGATTAAAACTCGCGCATGCGGTTTTCCATGGGTCCGTAGGGGCGAATAATGATTCCCCCTGCATGTCCCCCATCGCCATTGCCCGGTGGGGTCGCGCTAACCGTAGGTTGGGTTGAGCATGGCGAAACCCAACAAATCCAGGCACATAGACCGCCGCATCATGTTTGGCTCGATGTCGTGTCATAACGTGTCATAGAATGTGTTGGGTTACGCTCGCTCCGCTCGCTAACCCAACCTACAGGCACCACAAGCCCGAGAGACGTCGCGGTCGCCCCAACGGCGCCCCTCGCAAGGTGTGAAAAGCGTCGGGGAGCATCCGTAGGCTGGGTTGAGCATGGCGAAACCCAACAAATCCAATGCGTTGGCTTGGCTTCGCCAACCCAACATCCGCGGTTATCTCCCAAGACCCGCCAGGGCCATTTTTCTTCGCACAAAAGCCAGCTGCATCTGAAGTGGAAGCTCCATGGGGCAGTTGTCCTCGCACGCCATGAGTCCCACGCATCCGAACACGCCGTCCTCCGTTCCCA
>JACQYL010000082.1 GCA_016208165.1 Deltaproteobacteria bacterium | reverse complement strand
TACGTGTGTCATCATAACCACCCGTATCGACGAATAAAGCCGGAAAGCATCGGCACAGCCAATAGAATACTCTATGTGGCCGGCAACCACCGATCCCGACCCCAATTATAAGTCCGAAATCGGGTCTTTATGGACAGACACGAATTAACCCGTTTTTTAATCCGAGATTGAAGCAAGAAATATACCACAAATATAACCTCTTTGTATGCTTAGCATTTTCTGAAACCGCCAATTTCCACGGTGAAGGATCTGCTCAAAAATTGCGCAAATTCCCATAGCCGGTGTAATGAAATTGAGCAACGTACAAGGTTCTTCGCGTCAATGCGTCGCACGGAAGACCCAAGGATGGACGGCCCTCGATCCTGCCGGTGAAGCTACAAGACGGAGGACGATCCGTTTCAGCCGCCGGCATCCACGTCTCTGTGGCTCTCCAGAGCATTCAAGAACGTAGTTGGTCCTCGCGTCGATGGAAAGAGACAGAGTTTCCTCCTTTTCAACGAGGAGATGGTAGTTCGCAGGGGCGACATACACGTTGGCAGGCAGAGCCGGCATTTTGTCTTCCGCCTCGTGCACCGGCACGGCGCACCTCCCGTCCAGAAATTCCACGAGGTAGCCTCCCTCCGCAGGGTGCATGTGTTGCACTATAATCACGGTCGGAGGGAACGTTTCGGGCAAGAACGACAGGAGCTTCCCCAGGGCCGCCAGGCCGCCCGCGGACGCACCGATAACAACGGCCCTATAACCGCCTGCGGTAGATCCTCGATCTTTCATCGACCGTCCTGAAATCGTCCCTGACCTCGGAAAACTGAATACTCTCCTTTGTTCCAAGGCAGAGGAACCCTCCCCGCACCAGGGAGTCTCTGAAAAGGGTAAGAACCCGGTTCTGAAGGTATTTATCAAAATAGATGAGCACGTTTCTGCACAAAATAAGATGGGCCTCGGTGAACACGCCGTCCGTAGCCAGGTTGTGATTCGCAAAGGTGATGTTCCGTCTGAGGGCCTGGTCTATAATAATGGCGCCGTATTTTGCGTGGTAGTAGTCTGAAAAGGAGCGGGCGCCGCATGAAAGTTGATAGTTCTGAGTAAACTGCTTCATGTTTTCGATACCGTAGATCCCTTCCCTCGCCTTCTCGATAATCGCGTCATTGAAATCCGTGGCATATATGGTTGCCCTGTCGTAAAGACCTTCTTCCTTCAGCACGATTGCCAGCGAATATGCCTCTTCCCCGCTGGCGCAGCCGGCGTGCCAGATCCGGATCGACGGGTAGGTCTTCAATACCGGCATGATCTCGCTCCGGAGGAATCGATACACGAAAGGATCGCGGAACATCTCGGTCACAGTGATGGAAAATTGCCCGAGGAACTGCTCGAAAAAAGCCTCATCATGGAGCAGCTTCGGAATCATCTCGGCTACGGTTTCGCAACCCGCCTTGGGAAGGAACTGTCTCACCCTGCGCTCCACCGAGGCCCTGGCATACTGCCTGAAGTCGTGGCCGTATCGCCGGAAAACGGCTTCCAACAGCAAGTCGATTTCGATGGATTCTACTTCCGCCGGTTTCATCACGTTAATGTCAACCCGAACCTGCTCAGTTCTGATAAGCTCGTAAAGAGTCGAAAGCGGCCGTTTTCCTTCGTTCCGGCGAAAACCGGAATCCAGCAATTTCAAATGGTCCGGATGCCGGATCAAGTCCGGCATGACGACCCGGAGGACTTCTTACGAAGGCATCGATTTATCCGGTTTACACACCTATTACGGATACAGCCAGACGCGCAACATGGAAAGCAGTCGTTTGACGTCCACGGGCTTTGCCAGGTAATCGTTGGCCCCGGCCTCGATACAGCGATCCCTGTCCCCGGCCATGGCCTTGGCCGTGAGGGCGATGATGGGCAGCCGATGGAACCGCGCCTGGGACCGGATCCGCTGCATGGCTTCGTACCCGTCCATAACAGGCATCATGATGTCCATGAGCACAAGATCCACGTCCGGGTGCTGCTCGAGGGCATCCAGGGCTCTCTTGCCGTCTTCCGCCTTGACGACCTTCATTCCTTTTTCTTCCAGGAGCTTCGAAATGGCAAATACATTGCGCATGTCATCGTCTACGATCAGGACTTTCCTGGCACGGAACAAGGCGTCCGTATCATGGAGATCGATGATCATTTTCCGCTGCTTTTCGGGCAACCTCCCAACCATGCGATGCAGGAAAAGGGAAGTTTCGTCCAGCAGACGCTCGTCCGACCTGACCCCCTTGATGATAATGGAATCGGCATACTGTCGCAGCTTTACCTCCTCTTCCCGAGTCAGATCTCTGGCTGTGTGAACGATGACCGGGGGAATCGATAGGGCTTCGTCCTTCTCCAGAGCCTCGAGAAGTTCGAACCCGGTCATGTCCGGAAGTCCCAGGTCCAGGATGATGCAATCGTATCTGGTGGACTTCATGGCCCCCAAGGCTTGAATACCCGTTGCGGCCTCATCCACCTGAACGTCCCCGTTTCCGATGAGGTTGACGACACTCTTTCGAAGATGCTCGTCGTCCTCGACCACAAGCAGGTTCTTCATTTTCCTGCTGAGCATGCTTTCAAGGGTCGAGAAGGCTTCCTCGAGATCTTCCTGACTTGCCGGCTTGTTCAGGAAGCCGATGGCGCCCTTCCTGAAAGCCTCGATACTCGGGTCCTCGACGGACATGATATGAACGGGGATGTGTCGCAAATTCGGATTTCCCTTTAGGCTCTCGAGAACGGCCCAGCCGTCCATGCCGGGGAGGCGGATATCCAGGATGATGGCCTGAGGCACATGCCGGATCGCCAGGTCGAGTCCCTCCTCTCCCGTTGCCGCCGCCAGGCACTTGAACCCTCTGTCATGGCACTGTCTCAAGAGCAATTTGACAAACCTGGCGTCATCCTCGATAACGAGGATGGTCTTGTCCGCGTCTTTTAGCGTCTCCCTGTCGTCCGGAATGGACAACGGTAAAAGGGGACTCAAAACCCGAGAGCTATCCGTTGGCTCGGCCTCGATGCGAGCAGACTCCGATCTCCATCCGGCACTCTTCGAGCTTCCTTCCTTCAAGGCGGGCCCCGTGCTGCGCTGGGACAATCGTCCCCTTTCAATGGGCAAGTACAGCGTGAACGTACTACCCTTCCCCGTTTCGCTCTCAAGCTGAATCTCACCTGCCAAGAGATGAGCCAGTTCCCTCGAGATCGAAAGCCCGAGACCGGTTCCGCCGAATCTCCGGGCGGTGGTGCCGTCCGCTTGCTGAAACGCCTCGAAGATGATCTTCTGCTTGTCCGCAGGGATGCCGATCCCTGTGTCTTAGATGGAAACCGCCACGGCATTGCTTGTGTCGAGTCCGCTTCGAGAAAGGCTCACGCCCTGCCTCGGTCCGCCGAAAAGGACTCGGATATCTCCGGCTTCCGTGAACTTGATGGCGTTGGACATGAGGTTTCGGATGATCTGTTCGGCCCTTTTCCGATCCGTCTCGATCTCCTTGGGAGCGGTCTCACTGAGTGAGATGTGGAGCCCGAGCCCTTTCTCCTTCGCCATATGGGCAAAATGGTCCTGAATACTGTTTGCCAGGGCGTCCAGGCCGACCTTCTCGAGGTGCAATTCCATCCTGCCGGCCTCGATCTTGGAGAGGTCCAGGATCTCGTTGATGAGGGAAAGGAGTTGATTCCCGCTGTCGTAAATCACCCGAGCCGATTCGATCTGCTCCCCGGTAAGGGTGCCTTCCTTGTTGTCCGCCAGGGACTTCGATAGCAGAAGCAAGCTGTTCAGGGGGGTGCGAAGCTCGTGAGACATGTTGGCAAGGAATTCCGATTTGTACTTACTCGCAATGGCAAGTTCCTCGGCCCTCTCCTCGATTTCGCCCCTTGCCCGCTCGAGTTCACGATTGGTCCGCTCCACGTCCCGCTTCTGCCGCTCCAACGCCTCGGTCTTCTCTTCGAGCTCTTCGTTGGTGGCCTCCAGCTCTTCCTGCTGGGCTTTGAGCTTCTCTTCCGACTCCCGCAGCGCCCGAGTCTGCTCCTCGAGCTCTTCGTTGGCCGCTTTGAGCTCCTCCTGCTGGGCCTCGAGTTCTTCAGTGAGGGCCTGGGCACGGGCCAGGGACTCTGAAAGCTGTTCCCTCTTCTGGGCGGTCTCGATGCTGATGGCCACGGCCGGCATCGCCTGTTTCAGATACTCGAAGTGAAGGTCGGACACCTCGTCGAGGGCTCCTATTTCAACCAATCCCTTCACGCGACCGTCGAAGAGAAACGGAAACACGGAGACGAACCGGGGAACAGCTTCGCCCAGGCCCGAGGTGACTTTGATGTAATCTTCCGGCACGTTTCTTACCACGATGGGCTTCTTCTCGAGGGCCGCTTGTCCTACCAGCCCTTCCCCCAAGCCGAACTCGTTGGAGAGGTTCTTCCGCTTCGAGTAGGCATAGCTGCCGGTAAGCCTCAGGAGAGGTTTACCATGGGTGTTGTCCATCAGATAGAAAGCGCCGACCTGGGCTCCTAAGTAAGTGACTATTTCAGAAATAATTCCGGCGCTCAAATCCGTCAGTTCCTGCTCCCCCCTCATGAGGTCGTTGAGACGCGCTATGCCGGTCTTGAGCCAGTCTCGGGCCGCTGCGTCATCCCGCGATTTCCGCAACGAACTCTGCATCTGGCGGATGGACGCGCCGAGCCTGCCTGTCTCGTCCTTTCCCTTGGCCTCGACCGGGACGTCCAGGTTGCCTTGGGCTATGGCGTCGGCCACAATGACCATGTCGTTCAGACTCGCGGATATGGAACGGGACACCAACAGCCCCAGGGTCAGCGCCACTGCAAGCGACGCCAGGATCAAGACGATCATCAGGGTGACGGCCCTCTGGGTATTCCTATCCGCCTGGGCTCTGCCTTCCTCGAACGCCTTGACGTTCTTCTTAACAATTGCCTGCATCAAATCTCCAGCCGCACTTCTAAGCTCACGGGCGTTTCCCATGCTCAGGCCGGCGGCTTCATCCTTCCGCTCGAGCGCTGAGAGCCGGCGTATCTCTTCGTCCGCCTCCATAAAACGGCTCCACATCCCATCGAACTCATCCAGAAGGACCTTCTCATCCGGATCGGACAGCTCCTTCAAGCGGATCTGGGCCTCCCGGAGATCGGCCTGCAAGCCGGCTATGCTCTCCGCAAGTCTGGTTCGTTCCTCTTCCGTGGCAGAGAGGATCATGTTCTTCTCCGCCCGGACGATCTGGAGCATGTTGGCCTGCATTTCTCCGGCCAACCGGACGCTCTCCGCATCCCTGTCCACGATTCGATGCAGGTCCCCTTGCATTTGCCGGAGAAAGTGCAGGCCGCACAAGGCGATAAGGACCTCGATGGCGACGATCAACATCAGGATCGCGACGATCTTTCGGCCGATCGAGAGATTCTTGAAGAACTTCATGACCTACCCCCTTCGAGCACTCAGGGTGAATGATGGGCAATGAACGGCGAACCGACCGGAGCGGCGCGCGGGTCTCCCTCTCCCTGGGCGAAAGGCTCTTTGCACTCCCGGACCGGATGGCTGCACCGGACGATACACGGCCCTTCGACCCTGCAGGAAAGACGGCACACATTATAGCTTTCGGGCAGAAAGTCGTCCAGGGTCAAATGCATCGCATTTTACACTCGCGTGCCGCCGAATGCTTGGAATCGGAAACCTTTTGTGAGCCGGCCTCGAACATGAGTTTCCCTGCCCTCCAAACACAAAAAAGGGTAGATGAATCCCCGGTTCGGGCTCCCTCTACCCTTGCACCCTGTTTGCCGCTGTTAACTCAGCCGTCTTCTCCGAAACCCTGATAGTCCCAGCAATGCCGTGCCGAGCAGCCACACCACGGCCGGGACGGGAACCGGCGCGCCCAGAGCGATGCCGCCGGATCCTCCATAAACGAACTTCACCTGGTCAATTTCAGTGAAGCCAAGCTCAGCGGCTGTAAAGGCTGAAACATAGTTGGCCGTATTGTCGCCGCCCCACACGATGGAGCCGTCCCTGGCCCGCAGATCCGTAAAACTGAACGTTTGAAACAGATCGTCGTCATAGAACGTCACCGAATAGCCCGCCGCTTCGCCCTGCTCCACGTCCACAACACTGAAGAGGAACAGACTGGATGCGGCGTCAAACGCGGATTCAGCCCTTGATTGCAAAAACAGGCCAACCCCCCATCGGACTTCATTTACCGGAACCTACGACCATCCTGCGACCTCGTCCTTAGACCCCGCATCCATGGCCTATTCCTATTTCCCGTCCGCTGTGATATACTAAATTAGGTATTGTTCTCATAGTCTTCATTTTTTGAACTAGCAGCGGCATACGGCGCATTGTCCACTCTCTTCCGACATCCGTGTTAGCCAACCCGGTGTGGCCATGTAAGCTCCAACGCCAACCGGTGGAGCGCCGTCCATGATACCGATCCGACGACCGAACGGTTTCCGAATCGGAGATGGGCGTTACCTCAAAAACACCGTTCACGAACCGCGAGACGCTGCCGTTAACGCCACGCCCGGACGTGGATGATTTCATCGGGGCGTATGTGTTTACAGAGGTTGATCTCTAGTCGGTTATTTATTTGGTTATTTATTTGGTGTTCCTTTATTCGGGGAGATCGAAATGAATAGCGTTAAAGCCCTCCTGCGAACCTTGTTCGTCGTTTCGTTAGTCCTTGTCGCGGCCGGCGTCGGAGCACAGCAGTCCGATGTGTATGAATTTGAAGAACTCAATGCGTCCATCATGCGCCCGTCCATTTCCGAAATCATGGAGTGGGACGACCAGGTGAAAAAGGCCCGAAAAGCCTATATCAGCGACGACATCAACAAACAGCTCTTAAGGCGGGCCTACGAAGGTCAGGGGTCCTCCGTCAACCTGCTCGGCTACGTCTCATACGTGCCCGAAGAGCGCCAGCAAGGCAGTTGCGGCAACTGCTGGAACTGGGCCTGCACGGGGGTCGTGGAGGTGGCGCTCAACGTCCAGGAGGGAATTAGCGATCGACTGTCCACCCAGTATCTGAACTCCTGTAAAACCGACAACTTCGCCTGTTGCGGAGGGACTCTGGTTAAGTTCGTCAACTGGTACGAGCAGGTGGGCATGTTTTTCCCCTGGTCCAACAACAGCGCGCACTTCGCCGACGGAGACACCACGTGCGATTACGGCTCCAGCGTTACCTATTGCGGAAGTGTTTCCACTTCGCCCAACTACCCCATCACTTCCATTTCCTATGCCACGATCCCCACTGCGGACGTGGGAAAGGCAACGGCCATAGCCAATCTCAAGAACGTGCTCAATCAGAACAAGGCGGCGTACTTCGCTTTCTATTTGCCCACTCAAGCCGCCTGGGATCGGTTTTTCTCCTTCTGGAACGGCCCGGAAAACACGATCTGGGATCATGATCTCGAGTGCGGTCAGGCCTATGGCAACGACGGGGGAGGCCATGCCGTGCTCCTGGTCGGGTACAACGATCAGGACCCCAACCCCGAAAACCACTACTGGGTCCTGCTCAACAGTTGGGGCACTTCCTCCGGGAATCGTCCCAACGGCTTGTATCGAATGAAAATGAACATGGACTATGACTGCCTGTACTCCTATGAAAACCAGAACTTCAATGCGGTATTCTGGCAGACCATCGATGTTCAGTTTTCCCAGAACTCCCCACAATGCACCTATTCCGTCTACCCTGCAACGGTGGATTTCAACTCGAGCGGCGGAGGCGGCGCCATAGAAGTGACCAGTTCATCTCCCGGTTGCGCGTGGACGGCCGCATCCAACGCTTCGTGGATCGTTCTCGAGTCGGCGAATTCCGGAACGGGCAACGGCTCCGTCCAATATCGAATCCCGGCGAATTCGGGAAACGAGAGGACGGGCACACTCACGGTAGCGGGCAAGACGGTCACCATCACACAGGCCGGCTCGCAGCTGTCCACCAACATCCTCAATAATCCGGGTTTTGAAAATGGGGAAGACGGAAGCTGGGTCAGCAGCGGATGGATTCTTTGGAAGATCCCCTGCTTCACCCAGGCCGGTTACGACTGCGCCTATCAAGGCGATTGGGCCGCCTGGTTCGGCGGATACGACTATGAGGAATACGACTTTATGTATCAGGATTTCACCATACCTTCTTTCGCCAAGAACGCTACCCTGAGGTTCCGGTACGCCATTGGAACCAACGAGGAGGATAACGAGCCGTACGATATCTTCGAAGTGGGTATCGGCAGGAACGACAATGACTTCTACAAGAATATCTTATCCCTGAGTAACGTGGACGCGACGTCGGACTGGGTTCAAAGCCAATCCTTCGACGTATCCGAATTCATCGGAAAGGATATATACCTCTACTTTGATGCACAAACCGATGAGAACGTGGTCACCAACTTTTTTATCGACGAAGTGGAGTTGCTCATCGGCACGGACACTTCATTCGCCGACAACGGCATCTGGAAGAACTCGAATGAAGGCATCAGCTTCTATCTTCAAAAATATCAGACCGGCTCCGCCGTTATCGCAATCATGGCAAACAACACACTGACCGCCTTCCTCGATCCGGCTTACAGGGACGGGATCGACTGCAAAGACGATGTAATGGCGCAGGGCGGGCAACTGTCGCTGAGTCTCAACAACAGCACCTCCGGAACATTGACCCTCAAACTCCCGGGCAAGACCGGCACGTATCCCGTTTCTCTTGCTTTTCCCGACGACGGGAGCACGTCGCCTTTTATCCCCACGAATGCAATATGGCACAGTTCGGACGGAAAGTTAAAGTTTTACCTCCAGAAATATGAGGCCGGCTCCTGCGTCATCGTGATGCTGGCCGAGGGCAAGTTCACCGTATTTCTGGACGAGGACTATGAAGACGGCATTGACTGCAGCCACGATGTCCTGGGCCGTGCGTATTCCCTCAGCCTCATGCTCACCGGAAGCACAAGCGGAATGATGACCGTCAACCTTCCGGGAATATCGGGAGTCTACTGGGTTTCGTTCAAGTACCCGGAAAACAGCTGACCACGCGACGGCTCCTCGGGCCGGTAACCTTCCGGAAAAGGCGTTTCTCCGACTCCGAATCGGAGTGGGCTTCTCACCTCCGGCGGGGTGGAGCCCATTCGGCCTTACCGGTCTCGAGGAATTCAGCATAGCGCGCCAGCGTAAAGAGGACGTCCGAAAGCCGATTCAGGTATTTCAAGATAAACCGGTTCCCTATCTTCCCCTCCTCGAAGGCCTCGACTGCCTTCCGTTCGAGTCGGCGTGTAACGGTCCGGGCAACGTCCAGCAGGGCGCCGCTCCGTGTGGTCCCTGGAACGATAAAATTCTCCGGCATCGGCATCCTTTTTTCGATGCGTCTCAGGATGTCGTCCAACCGCCGAACGTGCTTGTAGCCGATGCGCACGTCAAGCTCGGCTAGGTCGGCCGGTGACGAGGACACCTCCGAGCCGATGACAAACAGCTCTTCCTGAAATCTGAAAATCGATTCTCCAATCCTTCCGGGCAGGCCCGACGCCCGAGCCAACCCGAGAAACGAATTCAGTTCGTCCAGCGTGCCCACGACCTGTTTCCGGATATGAGTTTTTTTTACCCGTTGGGTTTCATCCACCAGACTGGTTGTTCCGGTGTCTCCCATTCGCGTGGTAATAGACATGCTCCATCAACTCCTTCCAATGCTCTCCTCTATTTGTATAAAGTAAGGAGTGATCGGTTGATTGCAACGATGAGAAATCCCCATCGGATGCCCACATACGTCCGGCGTTGCTCCAATGGATGGTCGGGTTCGAAAAGAGGAAAATCGGACACGTCTGTGCTACACTCCACCTATTGAAATTCCGGTCGCAAACGAACCGTTTTTGCCTGCACCGGATTTCCTCCATTCCAGACGGCCACCCGCGTGATCGTTGTCTTGTAAGAATCCGACGTAGAGGGAGCGGGTTCACATCGCATCAAAAAGGAGTATCCATGGATCCGATTTCAGCGGAAGAGGTGGTATGGCGGCTTGAGGACTTATACGATGGACCCGACGACGGCAACCTGGAACAGGATAAACTCCATTGCATCGGGGAAGCGCAACGTCTTTCGAGCACCTTCAAGGGCCGAATCGGGGAACTGAGCCCGGACGAACTCCTCGAGTTTCTTCGGGACCTCGAGAATCTCCGGGAGCGGTCCCGCAAGATCGTGACCTTCGCCCATCTCCATTTTGCCACCCAAACCGGAAATCCCGTTAGCAGTCGATTGTGGCAGGAGGCCATGGAGTTTAACAGCCGGCTTCAACGCGATACCATCTTCTTCACCTTGGAATGGGCGCAGATGGACGACGAGTCGGCGCGCAGGCAGATCGACAGTCCCGTGTTGGCGGCCTACGGCCACTTCCTGAAATCGTTGCGGCGATACAGGCCCTACCTCCTCACGGAGCCGGAGGAACGCATTCTGGCGGAGAAGCAACCCAGTGGGAACGGCTCGTGGCGTTCGCTGTTCGACAAGGTGATGGGCCGGCAGCGCTTCGGGGAACGTCGGCGCGCGGAATCCGAAGTATTGAGCGATCTTTACCACAGGGAACAGGAGGTGCGCCGCCGCGCCGCCGAGGATTTCACGGCCGGCCTCGACGAAATCTCCCACGTTCTGACGCACATTTTCAACACGATTCTCTTGGATAAATCCATTGAAGATCGGCTGAGGAAGCACCCTCATTGGCTGAGCGCAAGAAACCTCGATAATGAAATCGCCGACGAAGTAGTCCGGCTCCTGGTGCAGTCCGTAACCTCCCGTTATGACTTCGTGGCGCGATACTACCGTCTCAAAAGAGATATCCTGGGCTATGAGGAACTCCTGGACTATGATCGATACGCACCCCTGCCGGGACAGGCGCAAACGCAATTCTCGTGGGATCAGGCCAGGGATCTGGTCTTGTCCGCCTTCAGAGGTTTTTCCCCAAGGATGGAACAGATCGCGCGCCGGTTTTTTGACGACCGCTGGATCCATGCCCCGGTCATGGCCGGAAAACGGAGCGGCGCTTTTTCTCATCCGGCGATTCCGTCCGTTCATCCATACATATTGTTGAATTTTACGGGCAAACACCGGGATATCATGACTCTGGCTCACGAGCTGGGACACGGCATCCATCAGTATCTCAGCCGCCGTCAGGGTCTTTTCAACAGCGAGGTTCCCCTGACCACGGCGGAAACCGCTTCCGTGTTCGGAGAAATGCTCATTTTCGAACATCTACTCGAAGCTCTGCCTTCGGGGGAAGCGCGTTTGGCCGCTCTGTGCACCAAACTGGAAGACGTGATCGCCACCATATTCCGACAGGCCGCCATGCACCGGTTTGAAGAATCGCTCCATATAGAAAGAAGGGAGCAGGGAGAACGTTCGCGAGAGCGAATTTCCGAGGTCTGGATGGAAACTCAGCGCGCCATGTTCGGCGATTCGGTTCGGTTACTGGACCATTATGGCCTTTGGTGGTCATACATACCCCACTTCGTTCAATCTCCGGGGTACGTGTATGCCTATGCCTTCGGTGAACTGCTGGTGTTCGCGCTGATTCGACGGTATCGGGAAGGCCGGTGCGCTCTTGTTCCCTTGTATCTGGAATTGCTGGAATCGGGAGGTAAAGCGTCCCCCGAGGATCTTTTGCGGCCCCTGGGAATTGATTTGGCGGACGCCGGTTTCTGGACTCAGGGTCTGGACTTCCTGGAGGAATTGCTCCGGGAGGCCGAGCGTCTGGCCCAACCGCTCGCCCTCAACTAGACAAAGGCCGCCATTCACGGCTGATGAACCGTCCCTAAACCTGACCTGAACTCTCTCTACCTAAAGGAAGACCGGAAAGGAGTCGAGGTTGTAGGTCACCATGGTCTCGGCGCTACCCGGCTTTTTGGAGGGCGGATTCCACCATGGTTAGAATCAGATTGTCCGTAAAATGTTGCAGGGTGGCCGCGCCCGTCGGACAGACGGAAGCGCATTGCCCGCATCCCTTGCACACGGCTTCGATAACGCTCGAGACTTCTTTGCCGGAATCGAGTGTTACCAGTGCGGCGGCGTTATACGGACAGACATCCACGCACTTGCCGCAACCGCGGCAGAGGTCCTCGTTGATTTTAGAAACCACGGATTTCAGCACCATCCGCTCTTTGGCCAGGATGGTGCCCGCCCGAGCGGCCGCCGCCATAGCCTGAACGACGGATTCGTCGATGGGCTTGGGATTGTGCGCCAGCCCGCAGACGAACACACCATCCGTAGCGAAGTCCACCGGACGCAGCTTGATGTGAGCTTCGGAAAAAAAGCCCTCGTCGTTCAAAGGCACCTTTAACATACGACCCAGAGGATCCTCGGAGTACGGCGCCATGGCGGCCGCCAATGCCAACAGATCCGCCCGAAGCTCCACCCTTCTCTGAAGTACGTAATCCGTGAAACCGATCTGAAGGCCCGCAGGGTTTGCGGCTACCGAGAAGCCGTTTTCGAACACGTATCGGATGAAATGAATTCCAGCCTGACGGGCGCGCCGGTACAGCTCCTCCTTCAGTCCATAGGTACGGAGATCCCGGTAGATCACGTACACATCCATTTCCGGTTTCACTTCCTTCAACTTAAGCGCGCTTACAACGGAATGCGTGCAACAGATTTTAGAGCAGTAAGGGCGTTCCGGAATGCGCGATCCCACGCACTGCAGGAAGACGGCGCAGCGCGTGTCGCGGAGAGCGCTCTCGTTGTCCATCAGTTTCCGGTCCAGATCCAGATTGGTAAGGACTCGGGGGTCCTCGCCATACAAATAGTTCTTGGGCTTAAGTTCCGACGCGCCGGTGGCGACAATGATCACTCCGTGCTCGATAGCCCGCTCTTCCGTACCTACTTTGATCGTGGTCTTGAAGTTACCGACAAACCCCTCAACATTCCTGACTTCCGCGTTGAGATGAACATCCACGGCATCCTGGGACTCGACGTCGGCGATCATCCGGTTCAGGTGTTCCTGGACGTCTTCTCCCCTCCACCCTTGTCTGAGATTGCGGGCCTGGCCTCCCAGAACAGGACTTCTTTCGATGAGATGGGTGTGGTACCCTTGCGCCGCCAGATTCAACGCCGCGGTCATACCGGCAATACCTCCTCCGATCACCAACGCCTCATGGTTGATCTCAAGCTCGTGTTCCAAAAGCGGCTCGAGTTGAGCGGCCCTGGCGGCAGCCATTCGGACCAGATCCTTGGATTTTTCCGTGGCCAGATCCGGCTCGGCGGCGTGTACCCATGAGCACTGGTTTCGAATATTGGCCATTTCGAACAAGTACCGGTTGAGTCCCGCTTTTACCAGAGTTTCCTGAAACAAAGGGGCATGTGTTCTTGGCGTGCAGGCGGCCACCACAATGCGGTTCAGCCCCTTATCCCGGATCATCTCGGCCATGTCTTCCTGAACGTTCTGGGCGCAAGTGAACAACGTTTCTTGAACGTGGGCGACGTATGGTAAGTTCCTCGCATATTCCACCACCGAGGGCACGTCTACGATACCCGCGATGTTTTTTCCGCAATCACAAATAAAGACGCCGATCTTGGGTGGTTCGCCCCTCACGTCCTTTTGCCGGGGGATGTCCCGAGAGCGCGTCCGTGTGTTTCGCGAATCGGCCAGAAGCGCCGCTGCGACGCCGGCCGAACCGCTGGCGTCAATGACCGAAGAAGGGATGGCTTTGGGACTACGAAAGGTGCCGCTTGCGAACACGCCCGGTCGGGTCGTTTTCAGGGGATCGAAGCCGTTCGCCACGGGATAGCCGTTTGCGTCCAGATCCACGCCCAGTTTTTTGGCGAGTTCTACGCTTTCTTCCGAGACGCAGAGACCTACGGACAAGATGACCATGTCGAACGTCTCTTCGAGTCTTCGACCCGTTTCGTCGGTATACCAGATCTGCAGGTCGCCTGAGTTACTCACCTGTCGTAGCGAGGCAATCCTGGATTTGATAAAGCGGACCCCTTTCTGGTCCCGGGCCCGGTTGTAGTACTGTTCGTACCCTTTGCCGTGCGTCCGGATGTCGATGTAGAAAATGGCGGTATCGAGGCCTTTTACATGCTCCTTCGCTACCGACGCTTCCTTGATCGCATAGGTGCAGCATACCGTGGAGCAGTACGGTCTTGCGCCCTCGTGCACGTCTCTGGAGCCGACGCACTGCAACCACGCTATTTTCTTGGGTTCTTTGTGGTCGGACGGCCGTACGACGTGGCCTTCGTACGGGCCGGAGGGGCTGAGCATACGTTCGAATTCCAGGCTCGTCATGACATTCGGGAACCGGGTGTACCCATACGTATCGTAAACCGCAGGATCCGTGGGCTGGGTGCCGGGGGCGAGGATGATGCCGCCCACTTCAACTTCTCTTACCTCTTCCTCCATGCGGTGATCCACAGCCTTGGCTTCGCACACGCGAACACACTCCATGCACTCGCTGCAGATCCCGCAGTTGAGGCACCGGGACGCCTCGCTCCTCGCCGCTTGTTCCTGGAACCCTAGATCGACTTCATCAAAACCGGCGACGCTTTCCCGGACGTCCCTATGGCGCGCGGCTGCCCGCTTTTCCACGGGAGTATCCTCGGGAATATCGTTCCAGTTGTGACCGGGAGGTTCCTGTGCCTCTAACTTTTTCGCCAGGGCTCCCAGATCCTCGCCGTTCAGATAGCCATGAATGGCTTCCACGGCCTTGTGACCGTCGGCTATGGCTTTTACCACCGTAGCCGGGCCCGATACCGAATCCCCTGCCGCAAACACGTCGGGCACGGTGGATTGCATGGTATGCGGGTTGACCGCGTACATACTCCGGGCGGTGAGCGCCAGGTCGCTCAAGCCTTCGGCCCATTTTACGTCGGGCATCTGGCCGATGGCCGGAATGACCACGTCGCATTCGATCACGAATTCGGAACCCTCCACCGGTACCGGGCGACGACGGCCGCTGTCGTCAGGCGTACTCAACTCGGTCCTGAGGCATTCCAGTCCCGTGGTTTTACCGTCGGAACCCAGAATACGAATCGGGACCGTGAGGAAGTGCATCCGGACGCCCTCGGCCAAAGCGCCTTCGATCTCCTCGGCATAGGCCGGCATTTCGTCCTTGGTGCGGCGGTACACAATTGTGACTTCCGTGCTGCCAAGCCGCTTTGCAGCTCTGGCGGCGTCAATGGCTACATTACCTCCCCCTATAATGGTCACACGATTACCCGGGCGCTTGCGGAGTCCCAGGTTGACGTGTCTCAGAAATTCCACCGCGTCGATAACTCCTTCGAACTCGTCCTCACCGGGAATTTTGAGTTTCATCGTATCGTGGGCGCCCGTTCCGAGAAAAATGGCATTGAACCCCTGCTCTCTCAAGCTGTCGAGCGTGAAATCGACGCCCAGACGAACTCCTGATTTCACCTCTATGCCTGTTTTCAGAAGGTAGTTGATCTCCTTGTCCAATATATCGGGGGGCAATCGATAATCCGGAATACCCACGCGAAGCATTCCGCCCAAACAATCGAGCGCTTCAAAAATGGTGACTCGATAGCGCTTTAGTCTCAGGTAGTAGGCCACGGTCAGTCCTGCCGGACCGGATCCGACGACGGCCACCTTTTCCTCTCGATCCACAATCTCCGGAACGGGCAGGGTTTCGAGATCGACGTGGTCGGCGGCGTGGCGTTTTAAGTCCCTTATGGCGATAGCCTGGTCTACCTCGAGCCTTCGGCATTGAGACTCACAAGGATGAGGACAGACCCGCCCGAGCACGCCGGGCAACGGCAGGCGTTCCATGATCAGCCGGACGGCTTGTTCGTATTTGCCCTGCCCGACAAGCTGGACATAGCCCTGAACATTGACTCCCGCCGGACAGGCGATAACGCAGGGGGCCCGATCCAACTTCTCGATGGCGTAGGTGATGGGAATCCCCTGGGGGAAAGCTCTGTAGATGGCCTTTCGTTTGGAAAGCCCTTTGTCGAACTCGTTGGGCCTCTCGACGGGACACGCAATGGCGCATTCCCCACAGCCCGTGCATACGCCTTCTTTGACGTAACGGGCCTTGCGGCGAACCTTCACTTTGAAATTGCCCGCTTCTCCTTCAACCGCTTCAATCTCAGACAGGGACAACAACTCGATGTTGATATGCCGGCCGACCTCGACCAGTTTCGGGGAGATAATTCACGTGGTGCAGTCCTCGGTGGGGAACGTCTTGTCCAATTGGGACATGATACCACCGATGGAAGGGGACTTCTCCACCAGGTAGACATAGAATCCGGACTCGGCCAGGTCCAAAGCGGCCTGCATCCCGGAGATCCCACCGCCGACCACCATGACGGAACCGATCTTCTCTCCAGACATGTGTTTATCCTTTCTAATCTTGACTTCCGGACGGGGAAACCGAGATTGCGTGTAACTTATTCAGCGGACGACGAGACGAACTCGAGTACGTTGTCCGACTTGATCTTATTCCTATCCATCCCCAAAGCCCCCGGCTCCATGCCCATGGCCAGCCCCAGAAGCTGGGGATACAGTATCGAGGGAATGGTCACCTTCGAGGCTCTGCCGGCGATATGCTCTTTCTGGACCGTGTCGAACTGGATCTGACAGTATGTACAGGCCACACAGAGTGCGTGCGCCTCCGATTTCGCGGCGTCCTCGATCTTCTTCACGCTCAGATCCAGGGATAAAGCGTCATTCTTGCCCCACAAGGGGTTGCCGCAGCACTGAAGCTTCAGCGGCCAATCGACGCTCACCGCCCCGGTGATTTCCACCAGACGATCGAACAAGGTCGGCGCCAACGGATCGTCGAACTGAACCACCTTGCTCGGCCGCAGAGCATGGCACCCGTAATGGGTGGCGATTTTGAGGCACCCGTAATGGGTGGCGATTTTGAGCCCTTCGTACGGATTCGTGATCTTCTCTTTGATGGCTTCAAGACCCACGTCGTGGAAAAGCACGGAAAGAAGATGTTTCACCTCGATCCGGCCTTCGTATTTGAGGTCTTCCTCCGCCAGGAGCTCGTTGATTTCATCGCGCAGGTTCGGGTGGTTTTCGAGCAGATATTGCGCCTTTTTCAGACTCCCGTAACAGCATTTGCACGGAGTCAGAATGCCGAGATTACGTCCCTCGGACAGGGCCAGGATCCGGGCGGAGGAAAGCACATACGAACGCTCGTGGAGATTCCTCACGGGATATCCGCAGCAGTTGAATTCAATGTCCTCCAACTCCACATCCAATTCCTTCAAAACCATCCTCATCGACGTTTCGTACTGGGGAACGAAATAGGGAATCTTACATCCCGGGAACAATGCGAATTTAATCATAAAAACCTCGATATCATAAACGGTAACCAGCGTCGTCCAGCGGAACCCCTCGACTACGCTTCCTCGTCGGTCAGGCGGGCGTAAGCCCTGTTTTTCAACTCGTACAGGACGTCGGTCACCTGAACTCCCTGAGGACAGTGTTCCTGACACATGTAGCAGGTCAGACAATCCCAAATCATCTGATTACCCAACGCTTCGTTTTCCAGGCCCAGGCCCAGCGAATGCATGATCTGGTGCGGGAGCAGGCCCAAGGTTTCCCGGGGATTTTCATAGTTGCCGACCACCGGGCAGACATTGGTGCAGGTCTGGCACTCGAAACAGGATGAAAACGTCTCGGCCTGCAGGGATACCGTCATGTCCTTCTGCAGATCCCCGGCGGCGGGCGTCACGGATGCGTTCTTGTCCCTCAACGCGCCGCCGAACCGGTCCGCAAGCACGTGGCGGGCCCAGGCCGCGTTTTCAGGATATCCTTGACGCAACAGATCCTCCCGCATGCTCAGCCACAAGTCCTGCAGATTGATGCCCACGGGACACACCGACGTGCACCGATAACAGCTGGTGCAGATGTAACTCCCCTCCTGGATCCTTCGGAGTTCCTTCCCATCCAGCGGTTTCCCCGATGCCATGGCCTTCAATGAAATCAACTTTTCCGAAGGCAGGATGGTCTCATTGGCAATCTGCCGGAACACCACCCCCACGGAGCAGTGTATACTGCACGTAGCGCAATGCGTGCACGCATCCAGCTCCATCGCCCGCCGGGTCACTACGTTGGCCCTCGCCGACGCGCCGGTATCCATGACGGCGTTGGCCAGAAGGCTTACCGGGCTGGACAACATGTGAAAGAGCTTGCTGAAGGGAAGGTAGGCCAGGCCCACGAAACAGACCAGGAAATGGAGATACCAGAGTCCCACCTGCGTACGGGCGTCCGTCAGGGTCACGGCTATGGGGCCGATGGCCTTGGACACGCCGTACGACAGGAACGCCCAGGTCGGTTTCGAATGGCACGAGGCGCAGCTGACCTCATGCACCTCTTTTCCCATCTCAAGGGCGTCCGGATCCGTGGCGGCCACGGGTTCGGGAAACACCACGCCGAAGTCTTCGGCCCAATACGCTTTCAGATGTTCCAGTTCGTCCTCATCCAGGGAGGCCCACTCCTCTACCATCTCTTGAAAGCTGGTATAGGACACGATCTTGGTCGCTTCCAGAAAAACGCCGGAGACCAGGATGATTCCCACCAAGGTCATGACGTAGACATCCATGGGCCGGGTCGTCCGCCTCATGCCGGGCACAACTATACGCCGGACGACGGCGATCGCCAGACCCAGGATCACCAGCGCGCCAAATAGATTCCTCAGGAACAGGTAAGGGTTTACGGTGGCCGAGTACCCCGTGAAGCATCAATAACAGCAAGGTAAAACCGCCGTAAATGCACATGTGCATGATCCATCGAACGACATCTTCTTTCAGCACCTTTCGCTGGAGCAGAACGTCCAGGAAGAATACCTTAATAAGCGTACCTATCTTAGCGCTGAAAACAACTTGAAACAGACCTGAAACAGCGGAAGAGATCCTCTCCCAAGCCGTAATTGCCTGAGCTTCATTCCCTATTCGGTACCGAAACCACGATGCCAGCCGGACGCAAATACCGATTCCAAAGATAACTAAAGCGACATACAAACATACAGAGAAAAGCATGAAATGTTCCCCTTGAAACTTCCGAAAAATGATACTTTGTCCATCCAGCTCCAAATCAATAAAAATAGTTTATTGTAAACCAAAGCGGTTTCTAATAGAATGCGCAACCTAAGTGATTGCGCAGGAGCGGTCGCGCCAAGGAACCGTACAAACCTGGCGGTTCGGAGAGAGATGGCAGCCTTCAAGGACCCGGGATATGCCGTCCGCACGGAAATCAAAGAAAGGAACGACCGCTCGTTCAGCTTTTCTCGGTGCGAAGGCGGAAGCCATCCCCCGCAGGGCCCATGCACGACCGTTTTAATAGCGGTGAGAGGACGGAACAGAGAACCCGGCTTTCGTCTGTGGCTTCGCCACAGGGTTCAATTCGACCTTGGTTGCTCCTTCAAGCTCGTTGGGTTTACGTCCTACATCGTGCCGATCTTCACAACCGCAGTCTGTACATAGCCTAGGCAAGGACGTCTGTCAATAGTAATGCTTTGCCTTCATCCGGAGCGTCGGATCTTCTGATTTCCATCCTGCAGAACCATACAGGAGAGGCCGTTCCTCATGCGGAAGCATGTGGGCCCGAATCGCCGAACATCATTT
Organism: Deltaproteobacteria bacterium; assembly: GCA_016208165.1. Taxonomy (NCBI): domain Bacteria; kingdom Pseudomonadati; phylum Myxococcota; class Myxococcia; species Deltaproteobacteria bacterium. The sequence continues at coordinate 38,282 of JACQYL010000082.1, read as the reverse complement.
TTCGCTTATAAGTAAGGATAACCATTTGTGAAAGAGATTTCAATCTCGTTTCCCGGTAGTGTGGGTATGCTTTCAGCGGTCTTACACGTTCCTGAAAAACGGGAATCAGCCATTGTGATCGTGTCCCACGGTTTACTCAGCTCGAAAGACAGCGAGAAATTTGTGGAGTTGGGATGGAGACTCACAGCTTTGGACATCGCTTCGTTGCGTTTCGATTATTCGGGATGCGGCGAAAGCGCCGGTGATCTGAGTGATACTACGATCAGCGGTCGATTGAAGGACCTGGAATGCGCTCTGGATTGGGTGCGAACCCGCCGGCTTTCGGGGAAGCCTAGGATCGGACTCATGGGCAGCAGTCTGGGCGGTTTCCTGTCCCTTTTGGCGGCGGCGCGCCATTCGGACATTTGTGCAGTGGTTTCCTGGGCCGCTCCTTTTACCATCGTCGATCGACGCAAGAAACCTCCGGTCGATGAGGTCTCGATGCTCTCGCCGGCGTTTTTCGAGGATTTGAAACAGTATGACCTGTTGTCCGAGATCTCGGGATTGGAGCGTGTCATGATCGTGCATGGTGAACGTGACGAACTGGTGCCGAAGGCTCACGCTCGATCGCTCTACGAAGCACTTTCAGAGCCCAGGCGCCTGGAGATTATCGCCGGTGGGGATCATCGTCTGTCCGATCCGACCCTCCGCCGTCAGGCATACGAATTGACGGAAAAGTGGTTTCAGGATCATCTTTTGGACTGAAAACCACGGTAGACGATTTCATGAAGACGCCGGGCTAATAGCCGAAATCCTCAATTGCCCGGTCCTTCTTTCTCCAGTCACGCTGAACGCGAACCCACAGCTCCAAATAGACGTGCACTCCCAGCAAAACTTCGAGATCCTGCCTGGAAGACGAACCGATGCGTTTGAGCATTTTGCCTTCCTTGCCTATCAGAATTCCCTTTTGAGAGTCGCGTTCCACATGAATGGTGGCCTGGATCACAACCATCTTTTTGGCTTCGTTTTCCTTGAATGAATCTACGGTGACCGCCACGGCGTGGGGTATTTCCTGAGAGCACAGCCTGATGACTTTCTCCCGAATAATTTCGGCCGCCAGAAAACGTTCCGGAAGGTCGGTCACCATGTCCGGTGGGAAATAGGGAGGGCCTTCGGGAAGCAGGCGCTCGATTTCGCCCAGCAATTCATCTATGCCTGTTCCACGAAGGGCGGAAACCGTCAGGATTCGTTGAAAGCGCTGTCCGGATTTCACTCGCTCGATGGCCTCCTGGAGAGTCTCTTCCGATACGAGGTCCGCCTTGTTTGCGCACAGGACTACCGGCGCCGATGAGTCGAGTAAAAGGCTTGCAATCAGCTCCTCCGAATCCCTGTAGGCAGACGTGGAGGCGTCGAGCACCCAGAGTATGGCGTCGACTTCGGAGAGGGTGGACGTCGCCGTCGATACCATCCGCTGGTTCAGTTTCGATTGGGCGCGGTGGATACCGGGAGTATCCAAGAAGACCATTTGACCTCCATCGTAATGCCTTACACCCAGTATGCGATTTCTCGTGGTCTGAGGTTTCGAGGAAGTAATGGATATCTTCTGCCCCAAAATCCGGTTCAGTAAGGTCGACTTGCCCGCGTTGGGCGTTCCGATCAAAGCGACAAATCCCGATTTGTAGATCTCAGTCCGGTTCAAAACAGCATTCCGTTATGTCCAGTGAGGGATCTCCGACAACACTAAGTTTTCGGAGGCCCCAGTTCTTTTCTAGTGCTCGCAAGTTACTACTTCTCTGTCCCTTCAGGTTGCTCACCTGGGAAGGGTGTACGCGGAAACATCCCCCGTCGCCCGGACAGGAGCAGGCCTGAATCGCAGATTGGGCCCGGTGCAGCCATGAAGCGGCCCGGACCAGTTGTCCGAAAGCCGGGTGGTGGGGCCCAGCAAAAAGGCCGTTACTTCCGGTGAGAGACTCGCTGTCCTGAAGTCCCATTCGGATAACCCGGACGCCACCTCGTTCCAGTATATTCAATATTTCGCTACAGAGTCCAACTGCTTCCTCCAGAGACAAAGGATGGTATCTGCCCATGAGGTATTGATGAGCCAATTCGCTGTCTCGCAGAACTACCGTCGGGTAGATACGGGCTATCTGCGGACCGAGTTCCACCACCTTCTGCGCCGTGTCCAAGGCTTTCTGTCGGGTGTCACCCGGAAGCCCGAGCATGATTTGAATACCGACGTGCAGGCCGGCCGAGTGCAATAATCCAGCCGCTTCTTGAATCTGACGAGATGTATGTCCTCTTTTACTGAGTTTCAACACACTGTCGTCGAGGCTTTGGGCTCCGATCTCTATGGCGCCGACCCCCAGGTCTTTGAGGCGCTGCACGACGCGCCTGTCGAACGAGTCCGGTCTAGAGGAAATGCGGATGGTCCGGACCACTTTGGACTCTATGTACTTCATGCAGGGCGAGAGGAGATCCGCCTGGACGTCGTCGGGCAAGGAAGCGAAATTGCCTCCGTAGAACGCGATCTCAACCGGTCGGTTCTTCCGTTTAGGGGAAGAGAGAGCCGTCTCGATGATTCCGGGAATTCGATGGATCTCCAACCGTGTTCCCGTAATGGCGTGCTGGTTGCAGAATACGCATCTGTGCGGGCACCCTAAATGGGGTGTAAAAATGGGTATAATGAAAGGAGTTAGGGACGCCACCCCGCTTCAATCCTTTTCAAGGCTGTTTGAGCGGCCTGTTGAGCCGCGTCCTTTTTTGTACGGCCTTTTCCTTCCGCCAGTTTTTTGCCGTCGAGTAGTGCCTGGACCGAGAAGGTTTTGTCGTGATCAGGACCTTCTTCACCAATGAGCTCATACTGAGGGTGGATCTTAAAGAGAGCATAGGAGATTTCCTGAAGCCGACTTTTGTGGTCGGACGTCTTGGTAACCAGTTCCCCTGAGCGAATCTGTTCTCCTATGGTCCTTTCCACGATCCCTTCGGTCGCCGCCAGTCCGCCGTCCAAATAGATTGCACCCAATACGGCTTCCATGGTGTCGGCGAGAATCGAATCCTTTTGACGTCCTCCCGTGCTTTCTTCACCTTTTCCGAGCAACAAGAAATGGTCCAATCCAAGGGACCTGCTTGCGGTAGCCAATGACTGGGAGTTGACCAAAAAGGCGCGCATTTTCGACAAGTCACCCTCTTGCGCGTCCGGGAACCTGTGGAAGAGTTTGGTTGAAATCAGAAGCGACAATACGGAATCCCCCAAGAATTCAAGTCGTTCGTTACTCTGATCGAATTCTTGCGGGTGCTCGTTGGCGTACGAGTCATGACAGAGGGCCTGTCTCAACAATTCCGGGCGTCCGAAGCGATATCCCACCGACCGCTCGACCTGCGCCTGCAACTCCTGGAGCCTTTCTTCCCCGGGCTTTTCGGCGCCCTTGATTGCATTCCATACTTGATCGAGTTCGGCCGGCGACACATCCCTTGCGGCCTTGCCGGAAGACTCGATATCTTGCAGGACTGCTTTAAACCGACGGAGGAACTTGATCACCGCATACCGGAGCAGAAGCTCCGCCGGGGCTTTCATGAACCGGCAGACATTCACAAGCGTGAACAGCAGATCGCCTAATTCCTCTCGAACCGAAGGGTGGTCCATGCCATTGGACCCGATGGATTCCCTGAGCTCGCGCCATTCCTCTTCGGCTTTGTCCAGGACGCCTTGCGCATCATTCCAGTCAAACCCTGCTTTGGAAGCACGCTCTCCCACGCGTTGAGCGTACATGAGGGCCGGCATGTTTCCGGGAATGGAGTCCAGCTGGTCGGACTCTCTACCTTTATGTTCCTCCTGTTTGATGCGATGCCAATTTTGCGCCACTTCCGAAACGCTCGAGATCTTCTCGTCCCCGAAAACGTGAGGATGTCTCCGGATCATCTTTTCTGTAATGGATTCGAGGACCGTGGTGTAATCGAAATGTCCCTTTTCCTTTTCCATTTCGATTAGGAAGATAAGTTGGAAGAAAAGATCGCCCAACTCAGAGGCGGACTGCTCCGAGTCACCTCGTTCGAAGGCATCGGCCACCTCGAATGCCTCTTCCAGAAGATATGGGACCACGGACGCGGGAGTCTGTACGCGGTCCCATGGACAACCGTCTTCGCCACGAAGCGTGCGTATCAATTCGATCAGACGAGAGAAGGCCTTTTCTGTAGTCGTTGTTTCCATAATTCGTCAGTAGGGAAAAGTCGTGGAAATGTTTAGGCGGAGGGCGTAGAGATGATACGGAACAGGGGTGGAATCACGGCATGCAGGTCTTCCGGATCCACGATCGGGTGTCCGGAGCCAAACGAGAATGTACGGTGATCAACCGTAGTGCACGTCTCCTGCATGATAAAAGCTAGTCACGCCTCCTCGATAGATGCCGTTCGCTATGCGTCCAGGAATGCCCGTCCTACTCGCTGCTCTTTTTCGGAGCCCGCAACTCCTCCAACTTGCGTTCGTAGGAATCCTTGGTCTCTGTCCATTTACGATTCAATTCGTTCTGAAGCTTCTCCGGCACCAGTCTGGCAACTTGCTGATAAAAAGGCTGACCTCTTCGAGCAAGAACGGATTCGTTGACGAAAGCGGAATCCGTTGGGAACGACGTCAGCACGATCAAGCCAAACGAAACCACGAGGGCGCCTTTCGCCAGCCCCAGAGAAGCTCCCAACAATCGGTCCCCGATCCCAAGAGACGCCGAGGACAATGCCTTTCTGAACGAGAGACCAATCAGGGCCACCCCCATATAGACGACCAGGAAAATCAGTCCGAACGAGAGAAAGTCGAGGAAACTCAGAGAAACGAAATCCCTCAACATCGCCTCTAAATCGGAAAAGAAGTGTGATGCCGCGATAAAGCCCCCAATCAAGCCCACGGTTGAAAACATGTTACGCATGACTCCCTGTTGAAAACCGCGGGCGGTCAGAATAAGCAAAACGAGAACTATGATTAGGTCGAGGAGATTGAACGACATCGATTTTAAGCTCCTTGTTTGGTTTTCATAACAGGTATTACTTCGTAAGGCAACGTTTTATTTCATGTTATTTCAAAAACTTCGTTCGCCGACAAACAGGAATCTACTTGCCTCGCGGAGATAGTTGTGTTAAGGGTGATTGCAGTCGGCCCACGAAATGGTACCAAAATCTACACATTATATTCTGACCTTCGAGACCTCCTCCGGCACCGATATCCTAGACATAACGGGGGAGGTGCTGGACAGGGTCGGTGAATCGGGTTGTCGAGACGGCGTGGTTACCCTGTTTGTGCCGGGGTCTACCGGTGCGTTGACCACCATCGAGTATGAAAGAGGGGTAATCGACGACTTGAGGCGCGCGATCGAGCGAATGGCGTCTCGGGATCTGGAATACGAGCATGATCGACGATGGTCCGACGGCAACGGGTATTCTCACGTTCGGGCAGCCATGGTGGGACCGTCGTTGTCCATTCCGCTTCTATCCGGTAAGCTGACCCTTGGCACGTGGCAGCAGATTGTGTTGCTCGATTTCGATAATCGACCCCGCCAGAGAGAAGTCATCCTACAAATCATGGGAGCAGGGCAGATCCCAAAGGAACCCTGATTCGGGAGCCGTCGTCTCCGGATGCTCGCACTATGGAGACGACACGGGAATCGTCCTGCGAAGAGGAAGCCTCACACGACGAGAAACAAACTGGGCATTCGCGAAGTGGAAACATAATCGGGAGCTTATGGAAAGGCTTTTACTCAAGGATAACAATTACGCCCGGGTTCTGTTCGGCGAATACAACGCCAATCTCAAGCTATTGGAGCGCAAGCTAGGGGTCAAGATAGACGCCAGGGGGAATGAACTGATCATAACCGGCGGCGCCGATGATGTCGCCGTTGCCAACGCATCCCTCATCGAGATGTACCACCTGATCGAGGATGGATACTCTCTGCACCCGAACGACGTTGAACTCGCCGTTCGGGTTTTACGAAGCGACAAAAAGACCAGCTTGAAAGAAATCTTTCAAGAGCGGATCCCTGTTCCTTCCAAGAAGCGGGTCATAATTCCGAAGACCTGGAATCAAAAACAGTACATCGATGCAGTTCGAAGGGCCGATCTCGTATTCGGAATCGGTCCCGCGGGGACGGGGAAGACCTATCTGGCCATGGCCATGGCGGTTTCAGCACTTTCCAGAGGGGACGTAAACCGCATCGTGCTGGCCCGGCCTGCCGTGGAAGCAGGCGAAAAATTGGGATTCCTTCCCGGCGATTTATATGAAAAAGTGGACCCTTATCTGAGACCTCTGTATGACGCACTCCACGATATGATGGATTTTGATCGGGCCTCGAGATCGATTCAGAAAGGCACCATCGAAGTGGCCCCTCTAGCGTACATGCGAGGTCGAACTTTGAATGACTCTTTTGTAGTGTTGGACGAAGCGCAAAACAGCACGACTGAACAGATGAAGATGTTTCTCACCCGCCTCGGTTTTGGGTCGAAAGCCGTGGTCACGGGTGATATAACGCAAATTGATTTGCCTTCAGGCGTCACATCAGGATTGGTCGAGGCCAGAGATATTCTTTCAAATATCAAAGGCATTGAAGTTGTGTACTTCACCAGGGAGGACGTGATCCGCCACCCTTTGGTACAGGAAATCATCGAAGCATATGAAAAACTGGATCAGAGGCGATCGGAGCGCAAACGGAATGGAAAAGCGGAAGAAAAGAGACAAGATATCCTCTAGGATGAAGAAGATTCTGTTTCTTCGGGAAACGCTTGTTCACGCTTCCACCCCCAGGTGGGCCGTTCTGATCTTGCTCTGCCTTTCCATTGCGTTTTTGGTCTCGCACAAGACGCTGTCCAAAGTAAAGCTGTACGAAGTGGGAGACGTCGCGGAAAGCAATATCAAGGCGGACGTGACCTTTCTGGTTGTAGACACGGCGTCCACGGACGAACGGCGACAGCAGGCCAGAGACGACGTGCCGGCTGTGTTCGACTACGATCCCGTGATGTTCAAAAAGATCAGCACCAAGCTGCACTCCACGTTCGAAACTACCCGAAGAACGCTATCCCAGGAGAGCGATACCGACGACCCGACGGGAGAGATTCCGCAAGAGGTTCTCGATCAGAGTCTCGCTAAATGGAACCAGGATTTAGGGCTGGACTTGGACGCCGAAGCGTTCGACATCCTCAAACGGGGAAAGTTTTCAGAAGACGTTGAGAACCTCATCCTTTTCCTGATCGAACCCGTGTTCCGCCAGGGCCTGATCGCCACCAAGCGAGACATCTACGTGGACAGAGGACGCGGCGTCGTCGTCCGCAACATTGTGACGAAGGAAGAAGAACATGTACCTGATCTGGAAGGTTTTCTATCGTTACGCCAGGCGCGACAGACCATCGAGAGTCGCGCCGCCGATTTTTTGCGTCAGTACAAGTATCCTTCTTTGATGCTTGCTGTTCGCATCGCTCAGGACCTGTTAGCCCCGAACCTGATACTGAACAAGGTGGAATGGGACCGCAGAAAAGACAATGCCGCCGGAGATTTCAAGCCCGTATACTACAAGATCAAGAAGCATGAGATGATCGTCCGTGAAGGAGAGAAGCTCAACCAAAGACGAATTGATGAACTTGCCGCGTTGGCCTCGAAGCAAAAGGAAGGTCAGGCCTGGATACGGTTCTTCGGCCTGTCCCTGTTGCTGGGCATGCTTGTGTATGTGGCCAGTGAGTCCGTCGGACAGATGATGCCGAGGATTCGATTGAACAGCAAGGATCTGCTTTTTCTTGGCATTGTGACTTTCGTGGGTTTTCTTGTCGTGCTTCCTGCCGGTTACGTAGGTAGTTTTGACCCCGACCTGTTCATTTTCCCTTTGACTTCGACTCTTTACAGTACTCCACTCACTCTCGGTTCCATGTTGTCGAGCGTTTTCCTTGGCGTTCCCGTGGCCATCATGGTCTCAGTGGTCATTGCTTTTATCGCTGCGCTCGTTATTCAAAACAGCCTTCACTTTTTCGTCTATTTTCTGGTCGGCGGCTTCGTAGCCGCCATATCCGTTCAGGATTGCCGCGATCGGAGCGTGCTCCTCAAAGCCGGACTGCTGGTGGGGATGTCCAATATCTTCCTGGTTGTGGCTCTCAACATGGTCACGGACAGCCTGTTCACTCAGGCGGCGATTTACGATGTCTCGTTCGCCTTGCTCGGGGGCGTCGTGGCGGGAATTATTGTGACGGGTTTAACTCCCCTCGGGGAAATGGCGTTCGGATACACCACGAACATCAAACTTCTGGAATTGGCCAATCTCGACTCGCCCATTTTGAAACGGCTCATGATCGTGGCGCCGGGTACCTACCATCACAGCTTGATCGCCGGCACGCTGGTGGAAGCGGCGGGCAGGGCTATCGGCGCCAATTCGCTCCTATGTAAGGTAGCTGCCTACTACCACGATCTGGGCAAGATCAAGAAACCGGACTATTTTATAGAGAACCAAACCGGCAAGAACAGACACGAAAAGTTGGCCCCTTCGATGAGCGCGCTTATTTTGATTTCCCATGTGAAGGAAGGCGTGGAGTTGGCCAGGAAGAATCGATTGGGCAATGCAATTATAGACATCATCCAACAGCACCACGGCACGAACATCATTTCCTATTTCTACCAGAAAGCCAAAGAGTTGAAAGGACCCCAGGATCAGGGAAGTCTGAGTGAAGCGGATTTCAGGTACCCAGGCCCAAAGCCGCAGACCAAAGAGGCGGGGCTCGTCCTGCTGGCCGACGTGGTGGAAGCTGCATCCCACACGCTTCAAAACCCGAATCCGGCCCGCGTTCAGGGCATGGTGCAAAAAATCATCAACAAGGCGTTTTCGGACGGCCAGCTGGATCAGTGCGAATTGACCCTGAAAGATCTCCACGAGGTGGCTAAGAGTTTTAATCAGATCCTAAACGGTATCTTTCATCAACGAATCGAATACCCGGAATCTGTGGAAAAGGGTGCAGCGCAAACAAAAAACAAAGACGGTAGTATCTCTAGACAACCGGCAACGTCTGCTAGGGATCGACAAGCCGAGCCTCAAGTCCAGGATCAAGAAAATCTTAAGCGCCTTGGTCTCTGATCCGGTGGAACTGAGTGTTCTGCTGGTAGACGATCGGACGATTGCCGAACTCAACTCGCAATATCTGAATCGCCGGCGCCCTACCAATGTGCTTTCCTTTCCAATGCGTGAAGGTCCCTTTTCGGAAGATCAGCCCGAGATTCTGGGAGACGTGGTGATTTCCGTCGAGACGGCGAGCCGCGAGGCTGAAGACTCTGGGATCACGGTCGGGGAGAGGCTCGACTTTCTGCTGATCCACGGAATCCTCCATTTATTTGGATACGATCATGAGGAAGACGAGTCCGAGGCGAGAATTATGGAGGAGAAAACCGAGGAACTGATGACGCTCCTCCGGTCCGAAGCGCCGTTGCCATCCAGCTGAAAAATATGTATAGTTGCTGCCCTGTTTGCTACCATTATCGTTTGTGAGGAGAACGCAGTGTCTAAAGTTGAGCGCGCTTTGATCAGCGTGACGGATAAGACGGGAATTGTCGAGTTCGCCCGGAAACTGGGAGAACTCGGAGTGGAGATATTATCCACCGGTGGCACGGCTCGGGCTTTGAAAGAGGGGGGTGTGACCGTCAAAGAGGTTTCCGAATACACCGGATTTCCCGAGATGCTCGATGGTCGGGTGAAAACGCTCCACCCCAAAATCCATGGAGGCATTCTCTACATACGCGAAAACCGAGAGCATTTGAGGCAAGTGAAGGAGTACGGCATAGCCCCCATCGACCTGCTTGTGGTGAACCTTTATGCTTTCGAAAAGACGGTGGCGAGGGAAGGCTGCACTCTGGACGAGGCCATAGAAAACATCGACATAGGGGGGCCGACGCTACTGCGATCGTCCGCCAAGAACTTCAAATACGTCACGGTCGTGGTGGATCCCGCGGACTACGGGCGAGTCCTGAAGGAGTTGGGAGAGCGGAGTGGTTCGACCACGTTGGCCACACGCTTCTATCTGGCTCGAAAGGTGTTCAAGTTGACGAACCGGTACGACGCCGCCATTTCCCGATATCTGGAAGGGCAGACCGTGGAGGGGACAGAAGTATGAAAATTCTGGTGGTTGGGGGAGGAGGCCGGGAGCACGCCTTGGTCTGGAAGTTGAAGCAGAACCCGGATGTGGAAACGGTTGCGTGTGCGCCGGGCAACGCCGGCATCAGCGGCATCGGATGGTGCCTGGATATCGTCGCGGAAGACGTCGAAACCCTTACCAAATACGCGGAGACGACGCAGGTGGACCTCACGGTTGTGGGTCCGGAAGTGCCTCTGACCAAAGGCATTGTGGATACGTTCCAGGAAAAGGGTTTGCCCATATTCGGGCCCACGAAGGCGGCGGCGGAAATCGAAGGAAGCAAGGTCTTTTCGAAGAACTTGATGAAAAAATATGGCATTCCAACGGCGGAATTCGAAGTATTTGAAGATCAGGCCGAAGCTGAGAAGTACATCAAGAAAAGGGGAACTCCTTTAGTGGTGAAGGCCGATGGGCTGGCTGCGGGTAAAGGGGTTATCCTCTGCGATAAGGAAGCCGAGGCCCTGGAGGCCCTGGACAGGATCATGACTCAGAGGCTGTTCGGTGACGCCGGCAAGCGCGTGATCGTGGAAGACAAGCTCGAGGGTGAAGAAGCGAGCTTCCTGGTCTTTACGGATGGCGTAACGGTGCTCCCCATGCCCACTTCCCAGGATCATAAGCCTATTTACGAAGGCGACCGGGGCCCTAATACCGGGGGCATGGGCGCTTATTCTCCCGCGCCGGTCGTCAGCCCGGCCCTTGAAACCAGGATCATGAAGGAGATCATGATACCGACCATCGAAGGCATGGCCAAGGAAGGGCGCCCTTATAAGGGGGTTTTGTACGCGGGGCTTATGATCAAAGACGGCCTCCCCCAGGTGCTGGAATTCAATGCTCGCTTCGGCGATCCGGAGGCTCAACCTTTGCTCATGCGGCTTGAGAGCGACCTGATAGGTATTTTGCAAGCGGTCAACGAGGGTCGTCTCGGAGAAATGGAAGTCAAATGGAGCCACCGGCCCGCAGTGTGTGTGGTCATGACCTCGGGAGGATATCCCGGAAAATACCGGAAGGGAAACGTGATTTCGGGCCTGGAAGCCGTTTCCTCCATGAGCGATGTGCTCGTATTCCACGCCGGGACGGATTTCGACGTCCATGGTCGATATATCACCAGCTGCGGTCGTGTCCTGGGGGTAACCAGTATAGGCGACACCATTGCCGAGGCGATCGATACATGCTACGAGGCCGTCAACAAGATCTCGTGGGAAGACGCGTACTTCCGAAGGGATATCGGCCGGAAAGCCCTCGACAGGTGATTGCAGCCATGAATGGATCGGGAACGCCAATGGTCGGTATCCTTATGGGGAGCGCATCGGATCTTGATGTTATGTCTATGGCGCAAAAGGTCCTCGAGGAAATGGGAATATCGAGCGAAGTGCTGATCGCATCCGCGCACAGGTCGCCTGAAAAGGTCCGGGAATACGCTTTGACTGCCCGCGATCGGGGGATTGAGGTCATCGTGGCCGGGGCGGGCTGGGCAGCCCATCTGGCGGGAGTTCTGGCGGGCTGGACGGATGTGCCCGTAATCGCGGTTCCTATCGGCAGCTCGCCTTTTCAGGGGCTGGACGCCCTCCTGTCTTCTGTGATGATGCCCCCCGGAGTGCCGGTGGCCGTGATGGCGGTGAATGGGGCCAAGAATGCCGCTCTTTTTTCCGCTCAGATCCTGGCCGTCAAGTATCCGGGAATTCGGGAAAGGCTCGGCTCCTATCGTCGGAAACAATCCGAGGAGGCGTTTGCCAGGGTTTCGCCGTGATTCGACTCTCCATAGATCCCGATGACCTTGGACCCGATTCGCTTCATGCCGCGGTGGAAGTGTTGAGGTCGGGCGGCATTGTCGCCTATCCCACGGAGAGTTCTTACGGTCTGGGTGCGGACGTCCGAATCAAGGCTGCATGCGAACGAATCTACGAAATCAAAAGCAGGAATCCGAAAGATCCCTTACCTGTCCTTGTCCCTCGCTCCGACTACCTAGACCGTTGGGGGCAGTCGGTCTCAGACGCCGCGCGCCGTCTGGCGCGTGCGTTCTGGCCGGGCGGCCTGACCATTGTGGTTAAAGCCAAACCTGAAGTTCCGAAACACGTCTTGTCTGAAACAGGGTGCGTAGGTCTGCGCTTTCCCGGTCATCCTGTGGCCCTCACGCTGGTGAAACGCCTCGGATCTCCCATCACCGCCACCAGCGCCAACCGTTCCGGAGAGCCGGCAATAACAACAGGATCGGACATCCGAGCCGATCTCTTGGAGGGTGTCGATCTTGTTCTTGACGGCGGGACCACCCCCGGAGCCCCTGCTTCCACCGTGGTGGACGCGGTCTCGGAAACGATTGTTGTGATACGCCGGGGCCCGGTTACCCTGGAAATGATCGAGTCGGTCGTCCGGAACGGGAAAATCGCTATATGAACTCCGGGATCGGGAAGAGTTCGCAATCATGCTTGAGCGAACCGGCTTCATGAACGTGAGCACTCGGCCGCTCACACGCGGCATCGTTACCATTTATGTTTGCGACAAGGGAGATCGTTGACTTCATGTCGGCGCTTTAGTGCCGCCTTCGGAAAGACCTGCCATGGCATACAAGGATCTGAGAGAATTCATAGGGGTGTTGGAAAGTCAGGGGGAACTGGTTCGCATCAAGGAACCGATCAGCAGGGTTCTCGAGATTACGGAAGTTACGGATCGCGTTTCCAAAAAAGGTGGACCTGCCCTGCTTTTCGAGAATGTGGTGGATAGCGACTATCCCGTTCTGATCAATGCCATGGGGTCCACGCGCCGCATGAACCTCGCCTTCGAGCGACAGAGTCTGGATGCCCTCGCGGAGGAGTTGGAGTCGTTTATCGACTTGGAAAAGCCGGAAACGCTTTTAGATAAACTTCGCATGCTGCCCAAACTGAAACGTATGGGAGACGTGTTTCCGAAAAAGATCCTGAAGGCGCCTTGCCAGGAGGTGGTCGAGGAGGAGGTGAACCTTGACAGGCTGCCCGTGCTGACCTGCTGGCCGGAAGACGGGGGTCCCTTTGTCACTCTGCCTCTCGTTTTTACCAAGCATCCCCGGACCGGCCAAACCAACATGGGTATGTACCGCCTGCAGGTCTATGACCGTCAAACCACCGGCATGCACTGGCATACGCACAAAGGAGGGGCTCAACACTATCGGGTGGCGGAAGCTATGGGTGAACCCCTGCCGGTGGCGGTGGCCATCGGAACCGATCCGGTTACCACGTACGTGGCCACCGCGCCCTTGCCGGAAGATATGGACGAATTGCTGTTGGCAGGCCTGATCCGTAAGCGTCCGGTGGAGGTGGCGCCGTGCAAGACCGTGGACCTGTTGGTGCCGGCGCACGCCGAGTTTATACTTGAAGGCTACGTCAATCCCAAGGAACGCAGAAGGGAAGGTCCCTTCGGGGATCATACGGGATACTACTCGCTGGCGGATGACTATCCTATTTTTCATGTGTCCTGCGTCACGCACAAGAGAAGTCCCATCTATTCCACGACCATCGTAGGCCGGCCACCCATGGAAGACTGCTACATGGCCAAAGCCACGGAACGCATCTTTCTGCCCATTCTCAAGAAAACGCTGCCCGAAATCGTGGACCTCAATCTACCCATGGAAGGAGTATTCCACAATCTCGTATTTGTGAGTATCGACAAGCGATATCCCGGGCATGCCCAGAAGATCATGCACGCCTTTTGGGGTTTGGGACAGATGATGTTCGCCAAAATCATCGTGGTATTCGATGGATGGGTGGATGTGCAGAATCTTTCCCAGGCCCTGTGGGTCATGTGCAACTGTGTGGATCCGGAAAGGGATGTGTGTTTTGTTAAAGGGCCCGTGGATGCTCTGGACCATGCGGCCCCGTTGCCCCTTCTGGGGAGCAAGATGGGCATCGACGCTACCCGCCCCTGGCCCGAGGAAGGTCACTTGCGTCCCTGGCCTAAAGTGATCGAGATGGAGGAAACGGTGAAACGAAAGATCGATCAGATATGGGACAGACTGGGAATTCCCGGATTTGGACGAAAATCCGGACCTTCGTAGACCAGGCTCACCCGTCAGGTAAACCTTTGGAGCCGCCCGCTCGATCATTTCCTCGGATAGAGACGCATTCCAGGCGGGCGCGTTTCTTCGTTTGACGTCGTTCAGGCGCTCGCCTATGCTGAAATGACAAGGCGATTGTGGGTAGCCGCGATGCAGCGGCAGATTCCCCATCAAGGAGCCCCACCGGAAAACACCATGTTTCCCGAGATCGCTGAATTCAAAGGATTTGTTCTTCATTCCTGGGGCGTGTTTGTGGCTTTGGGATTTCTCGTGGGATTCGAGTTGTCCGTGCGAGAAGCCCGGAGAAACGGACTGGACGTCAGGCTCATTCGGAATCTCTATGCCTGGAGTATGGTGGCGGCCATTGTGGGATCACGTGGGCTTTTCGTGTTTTTGTACCCCGATTTTTTTGCGAGTCACCCTTTTGAGGTTCTCCGGATCTGGAAAGGCGGTATGGTATTTTCAGGAGGGTTGGCGGCAGCCCTGGCGGTGGGATTCATTTATATGCGACGGGTAAGATTGAATGAGTGGATGGTGGCTGACATCGTTGCCCCTGGTATTGCACTGGGGGACGCGATCGGCCGCATCGGTTGTTTGTGCGCGGGATGCTGTTACGGGAAACCCACGGAGCTTCCGTGGGCCATCGTGTTCGATCACCCCGGTTCCATGGCGCCCCAGGGAATACCGCTTCACCCTACCCAGATCTATACGTCCGTTACGTCGTTTATTACGTTCGTCGTACTGTGGGTTTTCAGCAAACAGAAGAAATGGGACGCTCAGGTGATCTGTCTTTTTTTGATCCTGCACGGCGCCGTGCGCATGGTGCTGGAAAGCTTTCGTGACGACTTCCGGGGAGAAATGTTCTACGGCCTGATGACCACCACCAGGCTGGTGACCCTTGGTCTGATGGCGGCGGGAGTACTGGTCTGGGTCCGGTTTCGGCGCAGAGCTCAGGCGAGGGACGACCTACCTTGACGATGTAGATGCCTGCCGGATATCCGGCGAGGCATGCGCGGATCGTCGCCGGATGGTTCGTTTCACCTGTCTGGAATCCGACGTTCATATACGTTTGCCTCCTTGAGGGTTCTTTGAACGCCTATCCAAAAAGATTTTGACAGCGGAACGGGATCATCTTAGTGTGCGCGAAGATTCACGAGTACGCCCTTTTTCTACCCAAACGTCTCATCCGAAAGGTATGGATCAACTGCCGGCCGGCGACTTGCACCTGTCCGGACTGAATCGGCTTGTTGCGCGTCCCGATAGATCATGTTGGTCTAAGTAGATGTGCTGAATACGGGATTATTTTTATTGAGTTGGTCACCGGTTGTGCTTCTGACGGTGCTCACCGTTTTTCTGCGACGGTCCGCCCTCGAACTTTCCGTGTACGGTCTTCTCTTCTCCTTGATTTTGGCCGTGGGCTTCTTTAACACGTCGCCGGTCGTGGCGGTCATGGCCGCCTTGGACGGGATATTGACCACGTTGCCCTTGTTGCTCGTGGTCCTGGGCGGGATTTTTTTGTCCAGCCTCTTGATGACCACGGGTTCCCTCAAGCGCATCGTGGAATGGTTCAAGGGCGGGGCAGGGGACGCCTTCGGTCGGAACGTGCTGATCACCTTTGGCGTCGGCAACTTTATGGAAGGTTCGGGCGTGATCGCGGAACCCGTGGTAGCGCCCATGCTGAACGCGGCCGGTGTGTCGCCCACCGGATCCGCGGCCCTTTCGATCATCGGCTATGCGGGGTTGATGACACTGGAATTGGGCGGCATTATTGTGACCGTGCTTGCTCTGGTCACCGGATTGCCGGTCCGAGACCTCGGGATTGCCGCTGCATGGCTTTCCATTCCGGCATCGTTACTCATGGCGCTGCTCTTACCGGTGTATCTTCCCCAGCGGGCCTGGGGCCTTGGCAGGCTCACCGTGATCATGTTCACCGGACTATTCTCGGGAGTGGTAGCGCTTGCCGCCGCGGTCTTCGTGGACGTTTCGGTTTCCGGGACGTTGGCGGGAATGGCGGTGATCTTTGGCTTCATCCTTTTCGGATCCGGCAGGCTTCGGGTGAACCAGGGTATTTTCGTGGACCTGGCGCCTTTTCTTTTTCTGTTGGTGTGCCTGCTTTCGGTGAGTTCGATTCCGTACCTGCGCCAACTGACCTTCGAGCATCTCGTGGTCAAGGTGAAGCTCATCAGCGTTCACGCCATCGCCTTCCGGCCCCTGTTTTCGGCCTATCTGTACATTTTTCTGGCGTTTTTGCTTGCCGTTCGACTGCAGCGGGTTCCGAAAGAGCAGATGAAGGCCGTGATTGGAAATGGTGCGAGGAAGGGTTGGCGCGCGTTTGTAGCCATGGGGCTGTTCGGCGCCATGGGTCAGGTGATTTCCTATACCGGCTACGCGCCCGGCTTTTCCGAGCTCGATTCCGCCCACAACATCCCTTGGATCATTTCTCATGGACTGGCGCAGTATACGGGGGAATTCTATCCGGTGTTCGTTCCTTTGTTGGGGTGGGTGGGAACATTTCTCACCGGGTACGGCGTGGCGTCGCTAATGCTCTTCGGTCAGCTTCAGGTGCAAGCCGCGTCGCTGCTGGGAGTGTCCGCCGTATGGCTTTCCGCGGCGTTGGCCGTGGGAAGTTCGGTGGGATCGATCTCCTCCCCGATCAAAGTCGCACTGGCTACACCCATGTGCGGGGCGGTTGGAAGGGAGGGCGACATCCTGCGGTGGACCATACCCTTGGGAGCGCTTGCCTCATTACTGATAGGCGTAGTGGTTTGGCTGACCGTTTGACTCGACTGCGCGAGGTAGATTCAAGACAGCATCGTTCTGCTGAAAAAGGAATACAATGTTGGAGACGACTATGTTGCATAATTTCATCGCTCCGAACAGCATCGCGGTGATCGGAGCCAGTGACGACACGCAAAAGCCCGGAGGGAAAATCGTCCAGAACATTCTGAGCAAGGGCTATACCGGGCGGCTTTTCTTGATCAACCCCAAAGCTTCAACAGTTCAGGGGAGGCCGGCGTTTCCCACGTTGCAGGACCTTCCCCAGAAACCGGATCTGGCCTTTATCGCAATCCCCGCGAGGTCGGTGGTATCCGCCCTAACTGAATTGGCGGAACTGGGCACGAAGCATGTCATCGTTCTCAGCGCGGGTTTTGGCGAAGTGGACGAGCGCGGCCGACAAGAGGAGATGCGCCTGGCGCAAATCGCCGGAGAAAACGGAATACTGCTCCTGGGTCCCAATTGCCTGGGCGTCATGTCTCCGGTCCACGCGGGCAAATTTGCGGGCCTTCTGCCGGACATGCGTCCCGGAGGGATCGACTTCATCAGCGGTTCCGGAGCTACGGTGGACTGTCTGATCGAGCAGGCGGTGAGGCGCGGACTCGAGTTCCACACGTTCGTTACAGTGGGCAACTCGGCCCAGATCGGCGTCACCGATGCGCTGGCCCTCTATGACGCGGATCACGGGCCGATGAGTTCGAAGTTTATCATGCTCTATTTGGAGAAGGTGGGCGATCCCGAGATCCTGCTGAAACATGCCCGCAGCCTGGCGGCCAAAGGCTGCATCCTCACGGGTATCAAGTCCGGAGTCACCGAAGCCGGCTCCCGGGCGGCGGCCAGTCACACCGGGGCCATGGCCACAAGCGACAAAACAGTGCAAGCCTTGCTCGACAAAGCCGGGATCATTCGCGTCCAGTCGCGATTGGAATTGGTGGACCTGGCCATAGCCCTGGTCCTGGCCAAAGGATCCTACAACGGTCGCAGAGTGTGCGTCATCACCGACGCAGGCGGTCCCGGAGTCATGGCCGCTGATGAGTTGAATCGTCAGGGGTTTGTGGTGCCTCAGCTCAAATCTCGAACCCGCGAACTTCTGGGTGAGGTATTGCCCCCCGGCGCCGGGTTGGGCAACCCTGTGGACTGTCTCCCATCGCGCACCCCGGCTCAGCTCTCGAGCGTTCTCGAGATACTGGGCAGGGAAGAGTCGGATGCATTGGACTCTATTGTACTTCTTGCCGCGAATCCGTGGGGCTCCCACAACTGGGACATATATGAGGTTATCATCAAAGCCATGGACACCATGGACATCCCGATTTTCCCTTCCTTTGTCACGGCCGTTTCCTCCGCCGCGGGCTTGGAGAGATTCCGGACGGCCGGGAAATGCTACTTCGAGGACGAGGTGTCCCTGGCGCGAGCCCTGGGCAGGATGGTAAACCGGCCCAAGCCCATGGAACCGGAATCCTGCCCGTCCGGCTACGATCCGGACGCAATCAGGAATCTCCTGGACGGCATTCGGGGTACGGTATCCGGGAGCCGGACACGGCAGGTCTTGGCCGCCGCGGGTATCCCGGTCCCGGCGCAGCGCGAACTCATCGAGCGCAAGGAGTTGGACGAGTTGGCGAGAGAGATTCCTTTCCCTTGGGTCATGAAGGTCATCGGTCCCCTGCACAAGAGTGACCTGGGTGGGATTATGACCGGTATTCGGGATCTGACCGCGGCCCACGCCGCCTGGGACCGGCTGATGAATATCGCCCAGGCTACCGGGGTTATGGTTCAACAGACGGTTTCCGGCAATGAAGTGTTATTGGGCCTGAGCCGGCAGGACGCCTTTGGTCATTTGGTGGCCTTCGGCTTGGGCGGCATATATGCCGAGGCCCTGGGCGACGTTCATTTCGCCCTGGCGCCTCTATCAAAGGAAGAGGCCCGCCGCTTGATCACTTCTATGCGGGCCCTGCGTGTGATCGAGGGAGTACGCGGTCAAGCGGGGATGGATGTAGAGGTCCTGGCGGATCTGCTGGTAAGGGTGTCTCTGCTTGCGCGTGACACCCCACGCATTCAAGAGATGGACATCAATCCGCTTAAGGGCGAGGGAGCGGCGCTTTTGGCCGTCGATGTCCGCATCATTATGCAGCCTTGATCCATAAGATGTATCCATCGAAATGCGATGACGAGCCGTTCCGAACTCCGAATCGGACTATCGTGACATTCATTGAAGCGGGGCACTTCGTCATGTCCGTCCTACGGTAGAATGGATCAAAGGACCGGTGCTATGAAGGCGTGCCTTTTGTTGTCGCTCGGATTGGATTCGCGGATGCTGAAAGGCGGAGGGAGTAGGTTAACGTGGACTCAGTCTGGATTTTGGACGGTTGATGCTTACGTTAAACACAAAGGCGCTGCCCGGCTGATCGGGTGGCGACAGGAGGTGATCTTATGAGAAGAATGAGTTACCTGCTTTTAACGTGTCTGCTGGTTCTGAACATGGGAAGTTTGGCCTACTCGGGGACAGAGGTCATGCAGGATGAATCCTGGTCCTATTCTCCTGGCGCTCTTTCGAACCAGGCCATCAGCGACGGGTCGATCGTGAGAGAGGTGTACACAGCCGTTGCCCCGTCCGATCCCGAAGCCTTCCTCAATGACTTTGCAACACGAGTTTTCAAATCCGGGGAGACGGTTAACCTTTATGCAAGGTATGCCTTCGAATCCGAGAAAACCTACACCGGCTATTGGATCGTGGTAAACGGGGGAGGGCAGATTGTATTCTTTAATTCATTCAATTCCACCAACACGGGCGGTGTGAATGCGAGGAGCACGAATGTATCGCTCGGAGCGGGAACGTACTTGCTGCATCTGGTGATTATTGGAGAGGGCGTGACCGTCATGTCGCCCAATCCGTTTGTCTTTGTGGTGGAATAGCCGTGTCAAATCGCGAACCGGAAACAGAACGAGGCCGGTGTGCCGGCCTCGTGGACACGATTTCTGCTGCGTTTAGCTCCTATCTAAGTCCTTGCTGCAGGGACCGTACCTGACGTTCGAGGGCTTCCAGGCGCGCCAGCAAATCGTCATTGGCTTGCTTCAAGTTCTTGATCTCGACGTCCATTCTTAGGTTTAAGGCATAGAGGGATGGGGCCGCCGTATGCAGGCCGACGGCCACGTTGACCGGCTTTACGTCTTCGCCCGTTGCCGTTTCCCAGGCTTTTCCCACCACCAGGAGCGCCAGATCGGGTGTCATGGCCTCGGGAGAAACGGCCATGCCCGTTCCATCGTCCAATCCTGAAGGCACAATATAATCACCCGATCGGACGGGTCCCCGAACCTTGATCGGGATCTGACCGATAAATGCTACTTTTTCATAAGACGATTCGCTTTCTTCATCCGGGGCATTCCCCAGAACCAGAGGCGCTGCGGCTACGGCCATTATTTGGTCGGCGCCGGTTGTGGCTTTTGTTATTTCGCCGCCAAACACGCCCACGATCTCACCGGCATCGATGATCTCGTCCGGATCGAGCCGGGGCAGCCATTCGGCAAAATCAAGGCCCCCGCTCACCCAGGTAATACCGCCTGCCCCGTTTCCCTCGATGCGGCCGACCACTCCCACGTCGTCATAAAACGTGATGAAGCGATTACTGACGCCCGGATCACTGCGGTTGATTTTCAGATTCATGACATCGGCGTTGGAACCGTTGTACGTGTTCTCGAAATTGACGACCGTGATGGTGCTTTGGCTGTCTTTGACATGGAGCTTTCGGCTCGGAGTCGAGTATCCGATACCCACAAAGCCTTCGTGGCTGATGACCATGTGCTCGTCGTTGGATCCACTCTTCATCGTTCTGAACACCATATCCGCGTCTTCCGAACCGCTGGTTTTGTCGCGGTAGACCACATCGATGGCGGCGAACTGATCATTGTTGCCGTTGCTGTCGTTGGACCGCCAGTCCAGCCTGCACAGGTTTCCGACCAGGATGTTGGGGCTGTCCAGATCCAACGCGGCGTGACCGGCGGTGCCCGTATATTCGAACTTGACCAGATTCCCTGCCGTGGATATGTGTAGTTTCCGGTCGTGAGGGTTGGTGGTTCCGATCGCGACCCTTCCATTGCTCAGCACTTGGAAGATCTCGCTGCTCAGCGCATCCTCCACCTGGAATGAATCACCGCCGTTCGTGCTCGGCAGCTGGATCTCGACGTTGCCCGCCAAAGCCGTCCCGACCCAAGCCGTCAGACTTCCCAGCAGAAGGGCTGCTCCGAACATAGTCGTGACCACTTTCTTTATTCTTATTCGCATGATATCCCCCTCCAATCCGCCTGTTTAAGGAAATCCACTATCCTAAAACCTTTTCGACCCGGCGTTTCGCCCGAACCCGGCGTCACTCCATCATCATCAGGATCACCGGGATGAATCCGAAACACGGGTTCGTGGTCATGGCGCTGCCACGTATCAGGATTCCGCCCTCCTCCATCTTCAGCCTGCCTATATTCTCGATGACTCCGCTGCCCATGTCCAAGGTTGCTCCGTCCTGGATGGTAATGCCCAGACATTGTAAGTCGGAGATGGCTCTGCTGAGGTCGCAGGAGGAAGAGCGGCCGAGGAAAAGACCGAATACTTGTTTGGGGATGAAGCGGCCCGCGCCGCCCAAATCGGCGGAATACGACTCCGCCCACCATACGTCTCCGTTGAAGCCGAGCGCTATGCCCATGGGACCTACGTTCGTCACGTCCAGTAACCCGAAGCTCTCGAAGCTGTACATATCGGTGTCGAAGGTGTAAATACGTGAATTTCCGAAGGCGGTCATCCAGAGTTTGCCGTCCGGGTCCGCTACCAGAAAGTGCGCATCGGAGTTCAACTGCATGGGGAACCTGCTAAAGGTCGAGGTGGCCGGGTCGAACCGGATCAGGAGGCTGGCGGTGTGATCGAGAAACCAGATGAGGCCGTCCACCATCAGGATGCCGAAAGGATTTCGTATGCCGATGTAAGGATCTCCGGTCCACAGGGTGAACGCGCCGGTTCCGGGAATCAAACGGCCCAATCCGGGTTGGGGATCGGCGGAAGGCACCTCCTTGATCGTGAACCAGACCGTTCCATTCTCAGCAAAAGCGATATCCACCGGGAGGCCGCCGTTAAAACCCCCGGGAGGCGCGAAGCGCTGCCAGGTTCCCGTTGCTGGAACGTAGCGTCCAAGAGAGGGATCGCCCCAGCAGGTGAACCATATGGAACCGTCCCGGGCGATTCGAACACCGAATGGTTCCGCCGGCGAACCGAAAGGAGGGCTGGGGATCGGGAATTCCTGAAAGCCGACGGCGCCCGATGTGCCTACTACGCGCACGAGGCGGTCGCCTATATCGTCGGTGACCCAAAGGGTGTCGTCCGAAGCCCGTTCGATGGTCTGGAAGCCGACGTCCCCCCACGCCGGCGGGGTACCAAATAGAGCCTGTGATCCACTGGTCGGGTCAAGCCTCATGATAATTCCCTCGGGCCAGCCAGCCCCGCTCACGTTGCGATAGGTCATCCATGCCTTCCCGTCCGACGTCACCGCAATATCGTAGGGCCGAAAAGGCGAGGTGTCCCATTCCCTAAGGCTTCCGGTCGTCTCCCAGGCTACTGCGGGACCGCACACGAGCCAAGACCACAGAATGCACAGAAAGAGTCCTTTGGCACGATTCATAACCCCTCCTTTCTATCATCCGTTCGTCCGGTATGGACGTACTCTTGTTTCAACTCTTATTGATTCCGCCGGTCGGTTTCATGATAGGCAAGTTTCGGGCCTTTCAAGCATGGTTGAGGCCTGCCTGTGATGTCGAAAGTCGCACCTGCGCCGGAAAGATTATGAAATGTGCGAGACCTCCGGAAACCGCAATGGATTTCTCATATCCAGTGGGGGTGAAACCTCCATTCATTATATCTTATGGGCTTTTTCTAGTCGTGACAATGCATTTCGACTTTTTTTTTCGGACTTTTGGGAGGATTGGAGCAAGGAGAGCAAAACTGTCTGTGGAAAAGGACGCGGGTCTGGAAGATGGGAGCTCTTGGGGCTGAATCCGTGACCTAATTGTGTCCTCGTGAGCCGACTCCCGCTTAACAAAAGTCGAGCGTCCGCTCGAGGGCGGCGTTCGCCAAAAAGCTCTTAAGCAGGAAGTATCGGGGGAAGCCGCCAAAGGCGGGTATCAAACGGCCTCCCCCCGTCAATAATGACCGGATGTTCGGCGAAAATCGAGGTCCGCTGTTAACGGAGCGTTTCGAAGGTCACCGGATAGACCACGGATACGTTCTTTCCATCCTTGGGTTTGGGAAACAGCAGCCGGGAAACGAGATCCTTGATACACTTGTCGAAATCCGCATCCTCGAGACCCGAAGCAATCCACGCCTTTTCGATGCGGCCGTCGGGACCTATGATGAAGGCGACCTTCACCGTTCCTCTGAGGCCGGAACGCCTTTTTGACCCTTCCAGGTAACATCGCTCCATGTCCGTGAACCGGTCTTGCACTACCCGTCGCACCGCTTCCACGGTCAGATCCCCCTTCACCTCGATCCCGGTCGGCGCCTCCTGAACGCGCACAGCGGGCGCAGATTCCTCGGCTTTCGCGTTCTGATAGGAGGGATACCCGGTCGGAGACGCCGTTGGGGCCGCGGGAGAAGGACTCGTCATCCTCATCTGGGCCGCTCCGAAAGCCCCGCTACCGATTGCGTAATCGGAGACTCCCTGAGGCAAGGGAAGCGGCTGTTTTACCGTGGTCACCTGGCCGTCTTCCCGGCGAGCCAGGGTGTCGATGGCAACAAAGGAGGTGTAGGCCGTGAGCAGGTTGTACTCGAGGCCCAATCGGGTGATTTCCTTTGCACGCTCGTCATCGGGCGCCACAATGTTGTAGTCTCCGAGCACGGCGATCCGGTGTCTGGCCCACAAGTAACGCAGGGGAGCATTGATGTCCAAAGGCTCGATCTCGGCGACGTCAAACGCGGCCTCGAAGGGTCCGCCGGCCGCCATTCCTCTCAGGCGGATAACGCCCGAAGGTTCTCCCTTCCATTTTCCGAAAACGATGACTGGTCGCTTGGCCAGAACGTCCGGAATGGCGGGAGGTTCCACGTCCCCTACTTCAAATCCGTCGTAATCTATGGAAATGTCGGTAAGGACCGGAGCCTGGATGTACTGGACGAACTGTTTCGCCTTGGCTTCCGCCTCCCCGGGCTTGGTCACTATGAACGATTCGCCCATCCCCGCCCGGGACATGCCCTCGATGAGGAAGCGGTTGACGCTCGTCCCGATCCCGAAGGAAAAAAAGTTGGCGCCTCCCAGCTCGTTCCGGATCAGATCGAAGGCCTCTTTCTCCACGTGTACATACCCGTCCGTTGCGATGATAACACTTCGGGAGCACTTATCTTCTCTCGGAAGGGCCAGGGCCCGCCGAAGGGCCGAAAGCAGTTCGGTCCCGCCTCCACCCCGTTGCGTATCGATGAGATGCATGGCTCGTTGAATGTTCTCGGCTGTGGCCGGAACGGACTTTTCGGCCATCAGGCTGGATTCGCCCGCAAACAACAGCACGTTGAAATGATCCACGGTCCGGAGGCGTCCGATGAGATCCATCAGCAGGGCCTTGGAGGTATCCAGAGGAAACCCGCGCATGGAGCCCGAAACGTCCACGACGAAAATATACTCCCGGGCCGGGATCTCTTGTTCGGTGACTCGGTTGGGAGGCTGCGCCATGAGCAGGAAGAAGTTTTCCTTTTCCCCCCGATACAACAGCAGCCCGGATTCGATCTGGTCACCGGCGAGACGGTATTTGAGAATATAATCGCGATTTCCGCCATGCCCTTCGTTTTCCATGAGTCGAACCGTGGCCCGGCTCGGACCATGAAACTTGGTGAG
Organism: Deltaproteobacteria bacterium; assembly: GCA_016208165.1. NCBI lineage: Bacteria > Pseudomonadati > Myxococcota > Myxococcia > Deltaproteobacteria bacterium. Next base: position 13,517 of record JACQYL010000082.1, on the reverse strand, counting down.
GATCTCATGGGAGTTGCAACCGATGTCTCGGATTGGTATGCCCGCAGCCACATCCACCTGAATATCGAACGTATACGTAGGGGGTTCACCCTCTCGAAGATAGGGATTTTCCACCCATTTCTCGGACGGAGGGGCCGCCGAAGCCGGGAGATTGGAATAGCGGGGACCCACCACCGTGGGGTAGACGAACTCGTACAGGCCGTCGGTGGGCGCCAGGAGTTCCGTGTAACTCAGTTCTACCTTGATCACGTCCTCCGGAAGGATGTTGGCCACATTCATCTGGAATACGTTGGGACGCTGCTGCTCGAGCAGGGAAGCGCTCTTCCCCTCACTTTTCGCTTTTTCGTAGGCTTGCCTCGCGTCCTCCCGTTCCTGGATCCGGGCCACGATCGTACGTTCGCCGATGGTCATCTGCATGCCGTAAACGGCCGCTCTTGTAGAGGCCGGAAAGGTATAGATCGCCTCGAGGGGGCGCTTCCCTTCGTTCTTGTAGACCTGGGTAACCCGAACGTCCGCAATGACGCCCGCAACCTCGACTTTGACGGACGTTGATTTCAGTGGAAGCTGATCCAGGGTGGGATCCTCGCTTTTAACGAAAAAATAGGGTGAAAGCGTCTTGTCGGCATCCTCGTACGGTTCGGCCGCACTCGCGGCGCACCATGATAGAATCAGCAACGGAAGAAGGACCACCTGCATGCCTTTCAAAGCCTGTTTCATTCTGCGCCCCTTTGCTGTCAGGGAAAAGGAAAGTAATCATGCACGGGGGGAAACTTTCGAGAAAGTTTTCCCCCGCGCCCTCTTTCAAAGCTCTTTACGCAGGCCTCACCGCCTATAATTAGGCGGAGAGGCTGGAGGAAAGACGAATTTCGGGTCCGTAATACCCCGAGACCGAAGGAGCTTGCTAACCATTCAAGACTGCTCAAGGTATTTGAAGGGAGTTTGAGGGAAACTTTCTAAAGTTTCCCTCAATTCCTAAAGAATAATCTCTACTCCACCTCGATCACGGCAGCGGCGCCTTGGGCCAGGCCTCCGCAGATCGCGCAGACGCCCAGTCCGCCTCCGCGTCGTTTCAGCTCATTAGCCAAGGTCATGAGGATGCGCGCACCGCTGGCGCCCACGGGATGACCGCACGCGATGCATCCGCCGTTTATGTTGATCTTTTCCCTGATCTCTTCGAGCTTTTTCGGATCGCCGTTGTAGTAGGTCTGAGCCAGCACTTTGCTGGAAACCAGCGGCATGGCGGCGAACGCCTCGTTGATCTCGATGAGGTCGATGTCGTCCAGGGTCAGGCCGGTCAGCTTCAGGGCCTTTTCGATAGTCGGCGCCGGAACCACGGCGATATAATTGGGCTTCATGGTCAACATGGCCGCGGAGCGGATGGTGGCCATAACAGGCAGGCCCATGGATTCCGCTTTCTTGCGGGTCATGAGAAGAAGCGCCGTTGCGCCGGCGTCCAGGCCCGGAGCGTTACCCGGTGTGATCGTTGGGCTGCCGTACACGGTACGAAGCTTGGCCAGTTTTTCCAAGGTGGTGTCCGGCCTGGGGCATTCATCCTTGTCGAAGATCAGGGCCGGACCCTTCGCCTGCGGGATCTCGATGGACATGAGTTCGGCTTTGATTTTGCCGGCGGCTGCCGCCGCGGCGTACCGCATCTGGCTTCGAAGGGCCCATTGGTCCTGTTCTTCCCGGGAAACGCCGTATTCGAGGGCCACTTGGCCCGCGTCCACGGACACGGGGTTGAAATCCTTATACCCCAGTTCGAACAAGGTATCATGCGCCACAACGTGCCCGATGCGAGTGCCTGAGCGGACTCCCGCTGAAATGATGAGCGGCGAGCGGCCCATATTGTCTGCGCCCGCTGCGATGACCACTTCCGCTTCCCCTGTCTTCAGGGCTCTGGCCCCCATGTGGGCCGCCACCAGCGAAGAACAGCAGGCTTTGTTGATGGCCATTGACACGGTTTCCGGTGGAAGGCCCGCTTTCAGCAACGCCCGCCGATCCGGCACGTCTCCCTTTCCGTCCTGTACCGGTTCCGAAATGATGGATAATCCGTAGAACAGTTCGTCCACCTCGCTGCCGGGAACGTTTACACGGTTAAGCACCTCACGGATGGCATGCCCGCCCAGTTCGACGCTTTCCACGTCGCGCAGCACGCCCCCGAATTTCCCGTAGGGGGTTCGAACTCCACTGACCAGCACCACATCCGTTGCCGATTTGTTCATCTTCTTCTGACCCATAGTTGCTCCTTATGCATAATTGAAACCCGTGAAACACGAGTTGGGGTTAAGCGGCTTAAGCGGACAAACGCCCGGAGCCCACTTCCCGGTAAGCTGGAACGCTAAAAGTTATTTAGTATACATGAACCTTTTCGCGTTGCCAAACCATCCGTGTCATCGACATCATGCATCGTCCGGTCGCTCGTCGCAGGAGGGCCACCGCACGTCGATTCGAACGCTGCGGGGTGCGTACGGCAGATTTGAAACCCTTTGCTCTTTTGTCCGCTGAGGGAGAGTTCGATAATCTCCGTCGCGCCGCAATCCTTCCCATGGATGCCCTTTCGATCAGGGATATTCCATACCGGCTTCGCCGCCGGTGAAATCGCATAAAGTCCAAATAGCGATTGACAGGCGCCATGCAAAGGAATAAATGTGTCCACCTTTGTCTAAGAGGTAGTGGTTTTGAGAACGGAAGGAGAGTTTGAGACGTATGAAGCTTCGAATCAAAGACGCGGCCGCCTTACTTCACGTGTCGGAGAAGACCATCTATCGTTGGGTCGCGCAGGCCAAGCTGCCGTTTCATCGAATCAGCAATCAATACCGCTTCAATCGAGCGGAATTACTGGAGTGGGCGACATCCAACCGAGTGCCGATCTCGCCCCGAATCCTGGAGGAGCCGGAGGGCGCCGTGGTCCCTTCGTTGGCCGAAGCCCTGCAAACCGGCGGTATTCATTACCGTGTGGAGGGCCGCGATAAAGCGGCGGTACTGAACAGTGTGGTGAACATCCTGGCGCTACCCCAGGAGGTGGATCGCGAATTTCTGTATCAGGTTCTGCTGGCTCGTGAATCACTGGGTTCCACGGCCATCGGCGGCGGAATCGCCATCCCTCATGTGAGAAATCCCATCGCCTTGCACGTACCCCGGCCGTTGGTGGCTCTGTGTTTCTTGGAGCACGCCATTGACTTCCAGGCCATCGACGGACGTCCGGTGCATACGCTTTTCACTATTGTCAGTCCGACCATCAAAGCTCACCTCAATCTGCTTTCCAAGCTTTCCTTTGGACTGCGCGCTTCGGAATTTGCCGATGCCGTTGCGCGAATCGACTCACGGGACACCATCCTGCAGGCCGCGAGCCTGTTGGATGCTCATCTAGCGGAGAAGATCAAGTTCGAGGTGAAACAACCGTCATGAGCATGGGATTAAGTCTACTCTCGCTGCTGGTGCTGACCGCAGGCGGTATCGCCTGTTCTTTTCTCCGGGGTTCATCGAGAGCTGCATCCCGCTTGGGCGCTGCCGTCAGTGTGACCGGGGCGGTTCTGTCTCTATGGCCGGCGGCCGAGGTGTTGTTCACCGGTCGAACGTTGACCCTGCGGCTAGCATGGCAGGCGCCCTTTGGAAGCTTCTATGTCGCCGTCGACCCCCTTACAGCCCTTTTTATCGTTCTGATTTCCGTTGTCAGCGCCCTGGCGGCGATCTACGGAGTGGGTTATCTCAAAGCCTACGAGGAACGCAGAGATATTGGGACGGCGTGGACATTTTTCAACCTGCTGATTGCAGGAATGTTGCTGGTGGTGATGGCGCGGAACGGCATCTTATTTATCATGGCCTGGGAAGGCATGTCCCTGTCGTCGTTCTTCCTGGTGATGTTCGAACACGAAAAAGCTTCAGTGCGCGAAGCGGGCTGGATTTATCTGACCGCCGCGCATCTGGGAGCAGCCTGCCTGCTGGCGTTGTTTGTGCTGCTTGGCGGAGCACATGCGAATCTTGACTTCGACCGGCTCGCCGCTCCTTCCGGCGCGCTCATGGCGGGTGTGCTGTTTGTGCTGGCGGTCTTGGGTTTTGGCGCCAAGGCTGGTTTCTTCCCACTGCATATCTGGCTGCCGGAAGCCCACCCGGCGGCGCCGTCGCATGTCTCGGCAGTGATGAGCGGAGTGATGATCAAGACCGGCATTTACGGTCTGGTTCGCATTCTGTCGCTGATGGGGCCGCCGCCGAGCTGGTGGGGCTGGACCCTGCTGATCATCGGCGCGATCTCGGGCGTTCTTGGCGTGCTGTACGCTCTGGCCCAGCATGACCTCAAGCGCCTGCTGGCTTACCACAGCGTCGAGAATATCGGCATCATCTGCCTGGGGCTCGGATTGTGGCTGCTGGGCAGCGCCTTCCGAAGTCCGGAGTTGGCCGCTTTGGGGATATTGGGCGGGTTGCTGCACGTCTGTAATCATGCCATCTTCAAAAGCCTGCTTTTTCTCGGGGCAGGCGCAGTGAAACAAGGTGCCCATACGCTCGAAATCGATCGTCTCGGCGGGTTGCAGAAACTCATGCCGAACACCGCTGTGTCCTTCCTGATCGGCGCGGTGGCCATCTGCGGGCTTCCTCCGTTAAATGGATTTGTCAGCGAGCTGCTCATCTACATGGGGGCCTTCAACGCCGTTACGTCGGCAGCCGTCGATCGTGGTCTCGTGGTCGCAGGCATGACTACACTGCTCGCCCTCAGCATGATCGGCGGCTTGGCGGCGGCTTGTTTCGCGAAGGTGTACGGTGTTGCCTTTTTGGGATCCCCGCGATCCGAGGGCGCTCTGCATGCCCAAGAGCGCCCCTATACCATGCGGCGCCCCATGGTGGTGCTGGCCGGGTTGTGCGTCCTTCTTGGTCTGGGGGCTCCACTGGGCGTGGGGCTGGTTTACCCGGCGGCCGCGCAGCTGCTGGGGGAATCAGCCGCAGCGGCCGCGTCCGTCTCCGTTCGACCTTGGCTAGTCTCCGTCAGTTTGGGGGGTGGCATCATTGTCACGATAACGATCGTTTTGGCGGGTTTCCGACGCCGACTGTTTAACGGCCGATCGATCTCCGAAGGGCCGACTTGGGACTGCGGCTACGCCGCCCCGACGGCCCGCATGCAATATACCGCATCCTCTTTTGCCTGGCCGATCATCAACATGTTCCGCTGGATAGTTCGACCCCGAATGGTGGAGCGCATGGATGTCGGTGATTTTCCGCAGCAGGCGTACCTGGCCTCGCACACCGCCGACCCTTTCCGACAGCATCTTTTCGCGCCGCTGTTCCGAGCCGTCGCAAGCCTGTCCCGCAGCCTGCGCTGGCTGCAGCAGGGCCGCAACCAGCTCTATGTGCTTTACATTGCGGTTACCGCTCTCGTTCTATTGGTGCTGAAGCTGAGGTGATCAATCATGACATTGACGGCATCCATTCTCTACTGGGTTTTGGCGGTAGTGCTGGCGCCGCTGCTGCTGGGCGTCATCAACCGGACCAAAGCTTTTTTCGGCGGACGCAAAGGCCAGCCGCTTCTGCAGGCCTACTATGATCTATTCAAATTGATGAGAAAAGGCGCGGTCTACAGCCGGACCGCCACCTGGATATTCCGAGCAGGGCCGCTGATCGGGCTGGCCGTTCTTCTGGCGGTCATGGCCACTGTCCCGGCAGGAGGACTCAGGGCGACATTTGCCTTTCAGGGGGACTTTGTTTTTCTGGCCTATTCCTTGGGTCTGATGCGTTTCTTCACGGTCCTGGCCGCTCTGGATACGGGATCGGCCTTCGAAGGAATGGGGGCCGCCCGGGAGATGCAGTTTGCGCTTCTGGCCGAGCCGGTTCTCTTTTCCGGGCTGGCGGTGTTGGCTGCCGGCACCGGCCAGTTCAACCTCTCCGGCATTTACGGCCGCCTCTGGTCTGAAGGCACGCTCCCCGCCAGTGCTTCGGTCCTGCTGGTGGCCATGGCGTTGTTGATGGTGCTGCTGGCCGAAAATGCCCGCATCCCGGTGGACGACCCCACGACCCATCTGGAGTTGACCATGATTCATGAACTCATGGTGCTGGACCACGGCGGAGTGGATCTGGCGTTCATTCAATACGGCGCCGCCCTGAAATTGTGGCTGTTCGCCGCACTGCTGGCGGGCCTGGCAATACCTCTACGCACGGGACGACCGATGTTGGATCTGGCCGTCCATATTGGTGGGGTTTTTATTGCGGCGGTGATCGTCGGAATTATCGAATCGACCATGGCCCGCCTCCGCCTCTTGCGTGTGCCGCAGATGCTGGTGGTGGCCCTGGCCCTTACACTGGCGGCATTCTTCTGGATACTGAGGTGAGCATGGCGATCTGGACCGATGTGTTTGTTTTGGGCTTGGTGTTGACCAATTTCCGGCTGCTGTCCTCGAGCCGACTGGCAGCCATGATTGAGACCATGGTGCTGCAGGCAATTGCCCTGACCGTGATTCCCCTGACCTTGGCCGACCACCCTTGGCCTCTTCGGCTTATGACGCTTTCGCTGGTAACCCTGACGGTCAAGGGGGTGCTGTTGCCCTGGCTCCTGCGCCGAAGCATGCGTGCAGCGGACGTACAACGGGAGATTGAACCCTTTATTGGCTATACCGTGTCCATTCTCACCGGCATCGCCTTGCTCGGTCTGGCGTTTCTGATTGCCCAGCCGTTGAAAGCAGCCACGGGGCCTGGTCTGGCATCATTGCTCCCCGGTGCCCTGTTCAGCATTCTGACCGGTCTGTTGATCATCGTCTCGCGCCGCAAAGCGCTGACCCAGGTGGTTGGGTACCTGGTCATGGAAAACGGGATCTATGCCTTCGGCGCGGCGCTCGCGGTCAAGGAACCTTTGCTGGTGGAAATGGGCGTACTGCTTGACGTGTTCGTGGCGGTCTTCGTTATGGGGATTACCATCTACCAGATCAACCGAGAATTCGACCATATCGATACCGACCGCTTGTCAGAACTGAAGGATTGAGATCATGCTGTTGAGTATTGTTGCGATTCCCGCGGTTCTCGGAGCCGCGGCTTTCTTCATTTCCTCCCGGCGTCTGCGCCGGGCCATGCTGCTGCTCGGCAGCGGCGGGCACGTCGCTGCGGTCGCCGTAAACGCCGTGCGCCCAGCGGCCGTCGAACCCGGAGCGTGGGTCGGCCTCGACGCCACGGGCCTGCTGTTCTTGGCGGTCACCAGCATCCTATTCGCCGCTGTTGCCGTTTATACCGCCGGCTATCTCGGACGCGAATCGGGTCGTATTGTCAATGACGCGGAAGAAGGTTTCGCTTTTTACAATTGGCCGGAAGCGAAATTCATCGGCTGCCTGCTGCTATTTCTCGCCACCATGAGCCTGGTCTGCATCAGTCGGGATCTGGGCTTGCTGTGGGTGGCGGTCGAAGCGACCACGTTGGTCAGTGCGCCGCTCATCGGCTTTCACCGGCATCACCGCAGTCTGGAAGCGACCTGGAAGTACCTGATGATCTGCTCGGTGGGAATAGCCATGGCCCTTTTGGGCAATTTCTTCCTGGCATACGCCGGCCATGGTCAGGTGCATCTCAACCTGGACGATCTTTTGTCCAAAGCCGCCGGCCTGGACCCCTTGTGGCTTAAAGCCGCATTCCTCATGTTGCTCGTCGGCTACGGCACAAAGATGGGGCTTGCCCCCATGCATACCTGGTTGCCCGATGCCCATAGCGAGGCCCCGTCCATGGTCTCGACGCTGCTCTCGGGGACCTTGCTCAACTGCGCCTTTCTGGGCATCTTGCGAGGAAACAGCGTGCTGAATGCCGCTGGATTGGGGACGTTCAGCGGCGAGCTGCTGGTCTTTTTCGGGCTGCTTTCCATGTCGATCGCCGCCGTGTTTATTGTCGGGCAGGTCGACTACAAGCGGATGTTGGCTTACTCGAGTATCGAGCACATGGGAATCCTCTCCCTCGGCGTGGGCCTTGGAGGTCTGTCCGGCGTCGGCGCCATGCTCCACGCGGCCTGCCATTCGTTGACGAAAGGGATGCTGTTCCTGTGCGCCGGACAGCTGCTGCACGTCTATGGCGCCAAAACCGCGGCCGACGTTCGCCATGCACTGCATTCCCTCCCTATAACCGCTTTCCTGTGGATGGCCGGGTTTCTCGCAATCACGGGTTCGCCGCCGTTCGGTCTGTTCATCAGCGAACTGACCATTCTCAAAGGGGCATTGGAAAGCGGGCGCTGGGCCGTTGCGGCCGGATACCTGGCGGCCCTGGGAATCATTTTCATTGCCATGGCGCGGGTCGTTTTGCCGATGGTCTTCGGTTCGACCCGGGAGCCGGCGGCAACGACCGGCGACGCATCTTATGCCCGCGAACCTCGCTGGTTCGTTATCCCGGCGGCGAGTCTGGGCATCGGAGTCGTTTTCTTGGGTCTGTACATGCCCCCGGCCATCTGGGACTTTCTGTCTCGGGCCGCCCAATTGGCAGGAGGGCGCTGATGTCGATCATCAACGATTTCTGCATGATCGGAAACAACGAAACCATAAGTCTGGAGGCCATCCCCGCGGTCCCCTTCGAACGGTTCCGTCAGGCGGTTATCGCGGCTGTTGCATACGGCGCGCGTCTTTCGGCCATGCCGGTCCGGCCCTCCGCCGACAACGGCGAATTGACAATAATCGCCGTATTGAGCTTTCCGGAAAATTCCGAGATTGGGCTCCTGACCGGCGCCCTCTTCGATCGATGGCCCTCGCTGACGCCTGATTGCGCGGCGGCGCATTGGTTCGAACGGGAAATCGCCGAGCAATGGGGAATAACTCCTGAAGGCCATCCCTGGCTCAAGCCAATCCGTTTCGAACCTCCGCGCGGTCATGCGGCCGGTTGTCCGGAAACCGCTCCCGTGGGAGTGACAGACTTCTTTTCGATGGAAGGCGAGGAAAGCCACGAAGTGGCGGTCGGTCCGGTGCACGCCGGTGTCATCGAGCCCGGCCATTTCCGTTTCCTGTGCCACGGCGAAACCGTGTATCACCTTGAGATTTCTCTGGGCTACCAGCATCGGGGCATCGAGCGGGCCATGATCGGAGGTCCGGGCCCCCGCACGGTTCATTACATGGAGACCCTCGCCGGGGACACCACCATCGGACATGTCATGGCCTATAGTCACGCCGTGGAAGCGCTGGCGGGCATTCAGGTTCCGCCCCGAGCCGAGGTAATCCGGGTGATTGCCGCCGAGTTGGAGCGAATGGCCAACCACATCGGTGACTTGGGCGCGATGGCCGGTGATGTGGGGTTCTTGCCGACCATGAATTATTGCGGTCGAATTCGCGGCGATGTGCTGAATATGACAGCCGCCTTGTGCGGAAACCGCTTTGGCCGCGGACTGATCCGGCCGGCTGGTGTGGAATGGGATCTGGATTCCGAGCTGATCGATGATCTGTCGGCACGCCTGGAAGCCGTTCAAAAGGATGTGATTGCAGCGGTGACGCTCATGCTCGATACTCCTTCGGTGATGGCGCGTTTCGAGTCGACCGGTGTTGTATCCGTCGATACCGCCCGGCGAATCGGGCTGGTAGGAGTAGCCGCCCGGGCGTGTGGACTGGCTCGGGACGTACGCTTCGAATTTCCGTACGGATTATACCGGCTGGCGCATCTGCCGGTGAATACCTGGCACAGCGGTGATTGCTTCGGCCGCGCCCAGGTTCGCTGGTTGGAGGTTCAAGCATCGATCGACTTCATCCGCCAACGCTTGCAGGAGCTTCCGAAGGGGCCCCTTAGCCGGGACTTACCGGCATTGAAATCCGATGCCCTAGCGGTCAGTCTGGTGGAAGGATGGCGAGGTGAGATCTGCCACGTGGCCGGTACGGACAAGGAAGGCCGTTTTGCTTTTTACAAAGTGGTCGACCCGTCGTTTCACAATTGGTTTGGTCTGGCCCTGGCCTTGCGCCGGCAGCAGATTTCCGATTTTCCATTGTGTAACAAAAGCTTCAACCTGTCTTATTGTGGTCACGATCTATAGCCGTCACTGTACCGAGAAGATCTCATGCTGAGAACACTCAAAACACGATTTCAACAGAAATATCGCACCATGACCTATCCGGGCGGCCCGGCTCCGGAGCTGCCTGCCCGGTTCGCGGGAAGACCCGTGCTTCGAGACGATGCCTGCAACGCCGATTGCGGCGCATGCATGACCGTGTGTCCTACGAACGCCATAGCCCTTGCGCGCGAAAGAAGCTCCGTGACACTGGATACCGGCCGGTGCCTTTTCTGCCGGGCCTGTGAAAAGGCCTGCCCCCAGGGCTTGATCCGGTTCACCCGGGATTACTCTTCGGCATCCCCCACACGAGAGGGATTGGTCATCGGAGGCGGGGTCGATCATACGATACAAGCTCGCAACGAACCGGCCGCCAAATTCTTTGTCCGCTCCCTCAAACTTCGGCAAGTCTCAGCCGGCGGCTGCAACGCCTGCGAGGCCGATTGCAACGTGCTCGGTACGCCGGCCTGGGATATGGGCCGTTTTGGGATTCAATTCGTCGCCTCGCCACGGCACGCCGACGGACTGCTGATCACCGGTCCGGTGACCGTCAACATGCGTCTTGCTCTGGAAAAAACGTACGCGGCCGTCCCTGATCCCAAGATCGTCATTGCTGTGGGAGCCTGCGCCGTGTCCGGTGGGCCCTTCATTGGTCATGCCGAACAGCACAACGGTGCTGTGTCCGTCGTCCCGGTGGACCTCTTTATTCCCGGCTGCCCGCCGCATCCACTGTCCATTCTTGATGGGATCTTGAAATTGTTGGAGAGGATTTGATCGATGAAATTCTTTGCATCAAAACGAACTTCAACGGCGGGTCGGCAACTGTTCGTAGTGATTTAAGGTTACTGGATATACACTGCGATAGTCGCCGTTTCTGAACTCAGTGCGGGCATGGGAGACATAGAATCATAGTTTTCAATCGGACGGTGAAATCGCCGGAAGCCGACCAAACCAGGAGTGAACAGAGCAGTCTGGAGGAGAAAGATCCGGTGGAGTTGCGAATCTGTTCCTCGTTCTGCAATGAATCCTATAAGCTTATGCCTCCATGCCCAGCGGTTCAGGGCTTCACCTACTTTGCCTTCTTCAGAAAATTCATACGGACCCAGCCCCAGTTCAACCAAAGGTGGATCGCCGCAAACGCCAGCAACGTGATTCCTCCAATGACGTGCATGCCCTCGAAGAACTCCCAATCCGTGCCGGCAAGGAGGAATCCGGAAAGGGGTTGGAGCAACAAAACAACGGCCATAATCGCATTGACTTTTCTCAAGATGCTCTGTTTGTCCATGACGCCTCTCCCCCAATGGTTTTTGAAGTCGCTGCTGCGGATTTACGCCCTTCCGATAAGCCTGCCGGGTGGATAATACATCCCTAATGTCCGAAATCGCGCGCCCCTTGCCGGATCGTGGGTCGGCCACGTTGGGGGCTGAACATGCGAAAAGGAATAAACCCTTGCCAACAAGCACACCGGCTCCGAAGTTGCGGGCCCTTGAGATTCCCTTCTTCTCTAAACTCTCCGCCGGCGTGTTCTTCGTCAAGAATAATCAGGCGTTCCCACCGGCGCCGTTGCGGCGCACCAGATACCCATGGAGCCGCCACATGGCCGCGGCCATGCGCTCGAGACTGGAATAGCAGGGGATCCCTTTGGCGCGGGCTTCGTGCTTGACCCGGTTCAGAATGGCGGTCATGTCCGCGTTCTCGGACACATGAAAGGCCACACTCACAAAAGGTTTTTCCACCCGCGCGCGAATGGTGTCGAGGCGCAGCACATAGTCCTGTATGAGCTCTCCGGCGGTAACGAGGCCGGAAGCCACGGTTTGATGGTACAGGAAGTCGAATACGCCCACGTTGACCAGGAAATCGATATCCGGTTGAGCGTCCAATGTGGTGAAAACCCCGTACTGCGCTTCCGGATCGAACATGGAGAAGTTGGGGTCCACGGGGTTTCGGGCGATCGTTCCCACTGCGTCGGTGAGCGACAAGATCTTCTTTTGCGTATCCGTGCTCAGGGGGGGCAATGTGAGTCCCAGAGTGGAAAGTGTGTCTCCGGTCCAGACCGAGTTTCCTCCACCTCCGGCCACCACGCCTGCCCTGAGGCCGGAAAGGCGCTCGATGCACTTGTAGGCCCAGACGAAATCCGCCATCTCCGTGTAATCGTCCACGAGCACGGCATTGGCCTGAGCCGCCATATCCTCCCATATCGAGTAGGTCCCCGCCATGGAACCCGTGTGGCTGGCGGCGGCGCGGGCTCCCGCTTCACCCCGGCCCGCCTTCATGATCATGACCGGTTTTTTCGGGGAGATCCTGCGCACCAGCTCGAGAAACCGACGGCCCTGGTCGTTTCGCATGCCTTCCACGTACACTCCGATGATGCGGGAGTCCGGGTCCCCCTCGAGGTACTCGAGGAAGTCGTTGACTCCCAAGTCCATGGCGTTGCCCACACTGACGGCCTTCGAGAAGTAAAGCCCCTGGGACGTAGCCGTGGCCACGAATAGGGAATTATGTCCTCCGGACTGGGAAACGAAGCCGATATCTCCTGGAACGATAGGCTGATTCGGCAGGTACGCCATGTGCGATGCCGGACAATAAATACCCACGCAATTCGGCCCGATCAGCCGGATACGGCCTGAAATCAGATCTTTCAGTTCCCTGTTCAGCTTTTCTCCCTCGGGGGTGGTGGTTTCCCCGAACCCCGCGGTGAATATGTGGGCCACGGGAACCTGTTTGGCGATGCAGTCCTCGATCACCTGGATAATGCCGGCTCGGGGCACGGCGATGATCACATAATCCACCGCGTCGGGAATATCCCGTACCGAGCGGTAAGCCGTATAGCCGAGGACCTCCGTGGCATTACGATTTACCGGGTAGAGCCGGCCTGGAAACTTGGCTGTTACCAGAGAAGAAAAGAACATATTGATGTTCAGCCCCGTTTTCGTGGAAGCTCCTACCACAGCAATGGAGCGGGGCTTGAAAAGCTTTTCCCAATTCATACGGTTCCTCTTTTCAGGTTGCTGACTGAATTCGAACTCATGTTTCGGCTCTTCCACAGCATTTCGGAAGTGTTCCGAGCGTTCCCACCATTCCGGCCGGGGATGCCGCCAGGAGCATCGGAAATCATAGGAAGCGCCCGTGCGAAACCTCCGCTGCCATGCCGGCCAAGTCGGCCTGTTGATGCGATTTGGAATTCTCGCAAGGTGGGTCACGACGCAAAGTTTGTACACCATGGGCGTGTAGGTACACAAGTAAACAATCGCTCATTACGTCGAAACCTGGAAAGCCCGGTATAGAGGAACGTACGTATGGTTATGATGCGAGATCGGGGAAACATCAAAAATACGTTCGCATCCCTGGTATCTCTCCGTGAATAGGATCTGCTCTTGCCTTGGATGGGGGCCGGGTCGTGAATTTCTTGCCCAACCTCGTGCCGGGGGGGTGCGGTCTAAAAAAGAAATGATCGGAGGAGGCCCCGTTCGGGCGCTTCACGGCCCCGATTGGCGGTTGCCGTCGGCCCGGAGAAACTCCTGAGGGAGCCTTCCCCTTGAATCATCAA
>JACQYL010000081.1 GCA_016208165.1 Deltaproteobacteria bacterium | reverse complement strand
AAGCGTTTCATCCGTGACGAACGGATCCGCGGCTCCATGGCAGATCAGGAAGCTAGCCCGAATCCCTTCGGTTCCGTCCTCCGGGGGAAGCACCAGACTGCCGTGGAAGCTGACCACGCCCCGGACATCGGCGCCGCTGTAGGCCAATTGCTGAACCGTCGCGCCTCCGAAGCAATATCCGATGGCGGCGAGTCGATTCCGGTCGACTTTCGGATGCGCTTTCAAAACGTCCAGGCCCGCCATGGCCCGGCTACGCCACAGCTCGACGTTTTGCGTGATCTCTTTCATCCACTTTGACGCCTGGTCCGGGTGTTTGGTCACTTTGTTCTCGCCATACATATCCACTGCAAAGGCCACGTATCCGAGGGACGCCAGCCGTTCGGCGCGCATCCGAGCGTAGTCGTTCAGCCCCCACCACTCATGCACCACCAGAACTCCCGGACGCTTGTCCGGATAGGCGTCATCGTAAACCAGGTAGCCTTTCAATTTGACGTTATCATCGGCGTACGATACGTCTTCAGCGGTGATTTTAGCCTGCGCGCTCACAGCCGCCAGCACCAGGATGCCCGTGACTACAACGATCCACTTTTTCATGGTACCCTCCCGTTCTTTTGAAGTCGGCCGTCCGTCGGCCCTCCAATGCCCCGCCTTCCCGGCTTAAGCGCCGGATCTATGTTGCCTCGAAAAAACACCTGCGAAGAAAGACCCCTGAAGAGGCCTGGTATACTCTTGTAGATAATAACCACGGACGGGCCTCCCGGCAAAAACGGAGATGGCCTGAATGTAAGTAATTTCGCGCGGACACCGGCATGCTCGGGCAAACGGATCGTGGTAGGAGACGCCTGCGGCTAAACCTCAGGGGCGCATGGCGTCGAAGGCGCTCGGCGTCGCTCCTCCAGTCGAGGCATTGAACAAAAACCGATTTTGTCCTACTATCCATGGTACCGGAAAGTTATGTCACCGTGCTTGAAGTGGCCGCCCTGTGAGATGCTCGCTGGACTGGGACGATTCCGACAATGCCGTTTCCCTCGATCGTGGTAAACGCGCCACGGGGTGTGGCTGTGGTTGGCTCCGCATTTTGAAGCCTCCATCCACCTGTCTGAAGTCTCTGAAGTCATTTATCTTCTGGTAATTTGATCTCATCAACGCCGTTCATTACCGGCGAACGATTTCAAGAAGCATCAAGGCCATGTCGTTTCGAGAAAACATCAAAGCATTCATTCCCGAATCCATCCTGAACGTGCTCCGCGCCATTCGAAACCGTCTGGTCAAAAAGCATCGTGCGGAGCTAGCCTTTTTCACACGTGAGCTTAAAGTCCTTCATGGCACATTCAGAAATCATCATTTCGAGCGGATCATGCCGGCCATGGCCGGAGAGTCCGGCGATGATTTCATAGAGGGAAAGATCGTCGCGGATTTCGGTTGCGGTCCCAGGGGCAGCCTTCGGTGGGCGTCCAAAGCACGCCTGCGAATCGGAATCGATGTGTTGGCCGACCGGTTTGCCGAAGAGTTCTTCGAAAACTTCGTGTCTCATGGAATGGTCTATTTGACATCCACGGAAAGAGTCATTCCTTTGCCCTCGAATTGCGTGGATATCCTGTTCACGCTCAACGCCATGGACCACGTGGATTCCTTCCCCGACATGTGCGGGGAAATCATCCGGGTGATCAAACCCGGCGGTGAGTTCATCGGCAGCTTTAACCTCGAGGAGTTTCCCACGCCTACGGAACCGCAACGCCTCAGCGTACGCATGATCCATGAGCACTTGCTGGATCGACTGGAAGTCCGATCGTACCGGATATCGGGATACGGAGCCGGTTCATGTTCACCGGGTTTTAACCGATATGCGCCGTTTTTCGATGGAACGACGATACCCTATGAACCGGGTCAGAGAGGGGTGCTCTGGGTTCGGGCGAGGAAGCCGGCTTCATAGTTTAATCGAAAAAGGAAGAATTGGGGGAATGGAAGTCACACATTGTGATGTGCAAAAGCGAGAGGGTGGGATTACACGCAGAGTCCGGCGAGCTTCCTCTCCGGGTCCATAGAACAGGAGGCTTTCCCTTCATAAGGCCGGAAGGATCCAACCGGCGGGTGGAACCTCCTGTCGCTTCTCAACGGGGGCTGCGCATTGCTCTCGCGCCGCCCGGCCTTTTTCGCCGCTCGATGAGAAAGGCCGCGGAGCCGGGCAACCCCGTCGCCGCGTCGGGGGTCTCCGCCGGCAGCGGACGGCCCCCCCGCTGCGGGAGGCATGCTTCTATCTAAGCGGTGGCGGACGCTTCGGCAGGTTCTCGTTTGATAACGTCGACGCGGCTCTCTTCGGCGCCCAAGGACGGGTCCGTCCAGATTCGGATCTTCACGTCGTAGCGATGTTCGAGGTTCAGCAGGCTGGCCCGCTTCTGGTTCAACAGATAGTTGGCCACGTTTACCGGAAGGTACGCGTCCACGGCCTGGATATTACCGCCGCTGATCAGTCTCCAGATCTGTCTGAACTGGTACATGGCCGCGGATTCGGGCATTTTCAGTACGCCCTTGCCGCTGCAGGACGGACACACGAGGTACGAGCGCGACTGAATGGGCAGGCCCATTTTCTGGCGCGACAGCTCCACGAGGCCGAATTTGGAAATATTTGTGGTCCTGGTGCGCGCCCGGTCTTTCTTGAGATTCTCGCGGAGGCATTTGAGCAGCTCTTTCTGGTGGCGCGATTCCCTCATGTCGATGAAATCGATGACCACCAGTCCTCCCAGATCGCGGAGCCGCAGTTGGCGTACGGCTTCGGCCGCGGCCTCGAGATTCGTTCGAAAGGCCGTTTCCTCTAAATCCTGTTCCCTGGTGGCCTTGCCCGAGTTGACGTCTATCGAGATCAGGGCCTCGGTGGACTGAATCACAAGGGTGCCCCCGGACTTGAGAGGAACCCGGCTTTCGTAAATGGATTCGATCTGGCGTTCGATGTCGAACCTCGAAAAAACCGGCTCCTTGCCTTTGTCCTTTTTGACCCTGTTGCGGTGCCTGGGGGATATGATCTTCATGAAGTCAATCGCTTTGCGGAACGCCTCCTTGTCATCGATGATGATTTCGTTGATGTCGGAAGAGAAGTGGTCCCTCAAGAAACGCAGCGAAAGATCCTGTTCCTTGTAGATCAAAGCGGGAGCCTTTGCTTTCTGCCCCCGTTTTCGAATCTCACCCCAGAGCCGCAGAAGGCTTTTGGCCTCGGAGATCAGATCACGTTTGGCTTTACCCACAGCCGCCGTGCGGATGATCACCGAGATGCCTTCGGTAACCGGCATCTCTTTCAAAATCTGTTTGAGTCGATCCCGCTCTTTCTCGTCGTCGATCTTTCTCGACACTCCGCCGCTGGTCCTTCCCGGCATCAAAACCAGATATCGGCCTGCAATACTCAAATAGGTGGTCAGCGTGGCCCGTTTTTGACCTGACGCGTCTTTCACCACCTGGACCAGCAGCTCCTGGTCCGGGCTGAGCAGGCGTCGGATGTTGCCTTTTTTTATGCTCTCGCCATCGGTTGTGCGAAAGTACTCCGGATGGATTTCATCGATTTGGAGGAATCCGTCGTTGGGACCGCCGAAGTTGGCAAAGCAGGCTTGCAGGCTGGGTTCGATGTTGGAAATTTTCGCCTTGTAAATATTTCCTTTTAACTGTTCGGTCGAGGAGCTTTCGGAATAAAACTCCTCCAAAATGCCGTTCTCGACAACGGCGACCCGGAATTCTTCCGGATCTATCGCATTAATCAGCATCTTCTTCGCCATATTCCATTCCCACTAGTAGCCATACGCGTTCATGGCGGCGCGAGTTCGAAGGCGAACGTTACACACCGGAGCAGCGCGGCCGATCCTGCCGGCACCTCGGGTGCAGCGCGCCCTGACCGAACTCGAAAAATTTGGGAGGTAAGTCCGAGGTTCATCCCGTTATTACGGCATTCCCTAAGCTACCCTGTAAATACGTACAGAAAATCACGGCCGGCCGGTGTCAATAGCCGCCCTTCTTTCTCTGTTTTCGGGCCTGATACTGTTGGGCCTGATACATGAACGTTCGGACGGAGGTCTCCCTGCCCGGCTGAAACGTCCCGTCGTACGGCGCGTCCATATAGGGGAACCTCCGGTTGCTGAACAGTGGTTTCAGTATGGCGGACGTCATGGTGCTTGGCATGCACGTGAACGGAAACACGTTAACCACGCCGTCATAGCCATGCTCCATATACTCCATGGCCCCGGCAATGCTCAGACACGCTTCCCCACCTATATCAAAGCTGAAGTGACCCGTATCGACAAGCTTTTTTTCCATTATACCAATATCATGATCCGGCCGCACATCAAAGATTTTTCGGACCCTTTTGTACAATTGCCGGTGCCGGTAATTCTGGTAGAAGGCGTCTCCCGTCCATCCGGCCAGACGCTTCAACGAATCTCTCATACCGTTCACGTCCATGCGGCGCAAATGGAAAGAAAAGGCCTTCCGGTCCGTGCGTAATTTGTCGTACGTGGTGTAGTTGACCCACTCGGCCAGGCTCGCGTTCACGACTTCGGCGCCATACTGTTCGAGCAT
The DNA here is from genome assembly GCA_016208165.1 of Deltaproteobacteria bacterium. NCBI lineage: Bacteria > Pseudomonadati > Myxococcota > Myxococcia > Deltaproteobacteria bacterium. Next base: position 14,460 of record JACQYL010000081.1, on the reverse strand, counting down.
TTCGATGAGGTGCTGGTTCGAGCGAACGTGCGATCGAACGTAAATCTCGCCCACGATGCCGATCAACGGTTTTTGTGGGATAGCCGGATCCACGAGATCTCCGGCTTCCAGAAGGATTTCGTCCAATGCCTTGAAAACGGGTTCAAATTCAAGGTCTCTGCTGTGCGTTCGAAACAGTCCGATGAGCCGTTGGTGGCCCCGCCGGACCAGCTCACCGGCCGCACCCGGTATACGTTCGTAGGGGGCTCCGCGACGCATCGATCAGGTCCCCGATCATGTACGCGTTCTTGGTGGACAGGCTGGCGATCCGGACGTCTTTGAACTCGGCCAGCGTATCCAGTACCATGCGCTGGAATTTGTTGTACATGCCGAAACGGCATGGACCGTCCGTGTCCGGCATAAAATACACATAGTTTCCTGCGTCAAAGCTTTCCCCCAGACGCTCCTTCTCCGCGTTAAGATAGTGAAGCACATCGCCGAAGGTTATCTGGCACGGGAAGCACTCTTTGCCCGACGTGTACTCCTTGCCGTACGCCAAGCCGTCATACGTGGGCATCACCACGGCCGGGACACCATGACTCTGAAAAACGCCGGACAACAGATGCGAACTCAACGGGTTCATTTCCGGCACCAGCAGCGTCTTCCCCCCCACGTTGAAGTTGCCCACGCGATTGTGGAATATGGTAAAGTCCCGTTCCTGACGCATATGTTCCATCCACTCACCCTATCTGTTTAAATCCTGCTCTTACTCGGAGGATCGAACTTCGCCTCCGGCGACCCGAGGGCTGGAGACCTCCCCGCCCCTCATGCGCGCTTCATCTGGCAGCCGTTTTGGGAGCGAAGCACCCAAAACGCGCTCAAGTCGTTTGGGAAGGGAGTTCGAGGAAAACCCTTTTCAAAGGGTTCCCCTCGAATCTTCTATTCCATACTCATGAACGGGCTGCAACGATTCGGCGCCCGCTTTCGCTTTGCCCCGCCAATACGTTTTGAATCACATTCTTGAAGGCTTCGATGCGCGTCCGCACTCCGGCCACGGCGCTGTGTTCGTCCAGTTCCAAAATGAGGTAGGGCTTGGAACCCATCAAGTACTTATAGAAATGCTCGATAAACGAATCGGCCCCGCAACTGAAATTGGTCAGATGCAGCCCGAACCAGTCCGGCTTTCTCGCGATCATGCGGGCGGTCTTCAGAACGCGCGCCCCCAGGCCCCAATACATATCCGGAAAATCGGAAAGATCGATTACATCCGAATCGCAGAAATCCATGGGGATGCCTTTCATGCCGATCTTGGACAAGTTCTGACCCAGCTTGAGGTTCAGCCGCTCGTCATATAGATTATACGGCCTTCCGGTGACCACGATCACCAGGTCGCCCGGTTCGATGGCGGACCGGATCTTCTCTCCCTCGGACCGCAGAGCGTCTTCGAAGCGCGACTGGACTTCCTGAGCCGAATAGTACGCCTCCCTCACCTGTTTCCTGGTGCACCCCAGCTTGTCCTTCATTTGGACGAAGAGGTCGTCGATGGTGCGGCGGTCTTCGTATTTGAAGTGAACCGATGGCGCGAGCACTTTGCTCTCGTCCAACCCGAGGGCGGCTCGAATCATGAAATTGTTTCCCTCCACGAGCGGACAAAAGTACCCCCCTTCTTCGGGCCGGGGTGTCCGCATGTTGATCATATTCGGCAGAAACAGGTAATCCACCTGATCGGATAGTCTCTTGACGTGGCCGTGAGACACCTTGATAGGATAGCACGTTTCCGTACTCATGGACTCGATTCCCATGCGGGAGATCGCGTAATCCGTGGGCGGGCTCACCACCACGTTGAAACCCATGCGATCAAAAAAATGTGTCCAAAAGACGCCATGGGAGAAAAAGAACAGGGCTTGCTGCATGCCCACGGTGGGAAGGCCCGAATCCGTCGGCTCCGTGTCCCCCTGTTTCAGCAACGTGGTCGATTCGGCGAGATGCCGGTGAAAAATCTCGGATCTGAGGGCGAAATAGTTGTCCGTTTTTTTCAGATCCGAATGAGATGCTTCGTACCGGCCGCACTCCCCACCCCAGACGCTTTTCCGGCCGCTGAACGAATAGATCTTGAGTTTGCATTGGTTGTGGCAATTGGGATCTACGGTGCATACCCGCTCGGCATGAGTGAGCCGGTCCTCGATAATCTCCTCGAGACTGCGAAATCGGGTTTCGTAAGGCGCCCTCGCCATGCGATCCTTGGCAATGAGGGCGGCCCCGAAGGCGCCCATAACCTCCCGGTGTTTCGGAGTGACCAGTCCTTTTCCCAAAACCCCCTCGAACGCGGCCACCACGGCCTTGTTCAAGGAAGGCCCGCCCAAAAACATGACACGATTTCCCACCGGCCGTTTTCCGACCACGCGGTTCAGGTAATTGTACACGATCGAATAGGAAAGTCCGGCGATCAGATCTTTTTTGGATGCCCCTTTTTGTGCGTAGGACACCAGATCCGATTCCATGAACACGGTGCAGCGGTCGGCAAGCTGAATCGGGTGTTCGGAAGAAAGGGCCAGATCTTGAAACTCCGCCACAATATTGATGCGGTTCTTATTGGCCAATTCGTGGAGAAAACTCCCGGTGCCGGCGGCGCACACCTTGTTCATGTCGAAATCCAACGGGTGCGTGTCCCGTACCGAGATGTATTTGGAATCCTGGCCCCCGATCTCGAAGATGGTGTCCACTCGAGGATCCACCTCGACGGCGCCTCGGGCGTGGGCCGTGATTTCATCGATGATGACATCCGCATTGGTGAAATCGCCCACCACGTTACGGCCGGAACCCGTAGTCGCGGCCCCCACAATACGTACGTAGGGTCCTGCTTCTTCGAGCACGGTTTTCAACAGGTCCTGCGTCACCTGAATCGGTTTCCCTCGCGTCTGCACGTAGCGTTTCAGAACGATCCGGTTGGACGTATCGATCAGTGCGTACTTGGTGGTCGTAGACCCCACGTCGATACCCAGAAACACGTCCGTTGTCGATGTCGAACTGAACATGTGAGTGATGCGATTGTCCTCCGGAAATCGCGTTTTCTTGAGTTCGAGGGCGCGGGCGTACGGGAACGTCTTTTGCTGAGTATCGATGGCCTCCTCGATTCGAGCCAGGTCCAACCCATTGCTTTGACCCCGTTTTCCAGCCAGAAGCGCCACTCCCAAAGCGCCCAGGCTGGCGGCGTACGGCGGCACCAATACGTCCGGATAGTAGGCCCGAAAGGCGTTCACTTGAAGCTGGTTCTTGGCCATCCCCCCGATGAAGGCCATCGGCGTTTCGACGTCACGCGAAGATACGATCGTGCTGATGTAGTTGGCCGAGTTGCCCTCGTGCAGTCCTGCTATGATATTCTCGAGAGACTCTCCCTTGTTCTGCAAATGAATCATATCCGATTTCGTGAACACGGTGCACCGGCACGCCACCTGGCTCGGAGCGTCGGCCTTCAGCCCAAGAGCGATGAAGTCTTTCAACACCGCTTCGATCCGTTCCGGATTCCAGTCCGCCTGCTCCTGATACATGGAAGAAGCCAGCCGTTCCGCCTGCTGGTCGATGAACGATCCGGTCCCGGAGGCGCAGGGACCGTTCATGTTAAAGTCTCGAAGCTCCCATTCCGATCCAAGGTATTCCAGTTGGAACAGCGCCGTTTCCTGCCCCCCCATCGAGATGATGCTTTTCACTCCGGGCATGACGTGGACACAGCCCTCCACCTGGGCAATGGTTTCGAATTCGTAGGGAAGCCGCGCCAGATTCGCGAGCACCTGACCGTGATTGCCGGTAAAGGACGTCGAGCGGATGCCGGGGCCAAACCGCTCGAAAAGATCCCGGAGAAGTTCCAGAGCAATGGAATAGACCCTCCCGAAATGACGCCGGTAGGGCGCTTCATAAACGATACGGCCCTGTTCGTCCACGACCGCAGCATTAACGCTTACCGAACCCAAATCCAGTCCAATATGCACATCAAGGGGAGCAGACGTTCCCATAGTTCACTCACTTTTCTCCTGAGTCATGAAAGCACGAGAACCGCCGGCCCTCCGGACCGATCACCGGAGGCGCGGGTGAAGAATTCTCATCCGGCATGATAGTAGGACATGCCTCGATGCCAACGCTTCTCTACACGGCCGGAATGGAGCAATTCTTCCATGACGGGTCCCAGAAGGTCCCGAGGTATGCTCAAAGCCACCGAGATTTCGTCCAGGCCGCATGGCCGTCGCCGAATCATCCGAACGATCTCCTCCGCCGTACCCTGCGACGCGGCGCCTTCGGCGTCGCCTTTGAATGAAGCGATGATTTCCGCACGATCGCCCATGCGGGCCCGGCATCGCTCCAGAAAGCCCCTGTCCACGGCCCGCACCCCGGCAAGGGCCGGCGGACGCTCCACGGTGTTCAATTGGATCCGGTCCGGTCCGATCTTCATCACGGCGCGTCGCAAAGCCTCCAGGTCTTGTTCAGCATCGTTAAAGCCCTTAACCAGTAGGATTTCAAGCCAAAACGCATTCTGGAACGATTTCCGAAGTTGCACGAGGCCGTCAATCACTTGCGTCAGTTCCAGGCTCGGGTGGGGTTGGTTGACCTTTTGAAACGACTCGTCAAGAGCGGCGTCCAGGGAAGGCGCCAGCAGATCGGCTTCCAGCACCGCCTCCCTTACCGATTCACTGGAAAATAGCGTTCCGTTGGTGAGGACGGCCAAGGGAAGCTTCGTCATCTGCTTAATCCGCCGTATGATGAATCCCAGATCGCGGTGCAAGGTAGGCTCCCCCGAACCGGTGATGGTCACGAAATCGAGCTTTAGGTCTCTTGCACCGAGAAAGTCGTCGATCTCATCCAGAATTTCCTCCGCATCAATATACGAGTCTATCTGCATCGTTTTGTTCGAGGTTCTTCCCACTTCACAGTAAACGCAATCCAACGTACACGTTTTGCGGGGAATGATATCAATGCCCAGAGAGTGGCCCAGACGTCTCGACGCCACGGGACCGAAAACCCGCTTCCAGGCTTGCCGCTCTTCTGCCGGAATAGCCATGTATCCATCAACCTCGCCGCATTTGTTTGCATTCCCGAAACGAAATGATATGAATGAAATTAACCCATTGTATGGACTCCGTCAATTCATACACTGTGAAAGGCTCCCAATGCTCGTCGTGAAAAAAGTGATCGGTCCCCTTTTCTTCCCCATTTCTCTCTGTCTCGAAGTGCTCCTGGCCGGGTGGCTCCTGATCTCGTTCACAAAATTCCAGCGATCGGGGAAAATCCTGATGCTGTTCGGCATGATCATGCTCGGTCTGTTCAGTTACGCCCCCTTCGCCGACCGCCTTCTCGAGCCGCTCGAATATCGATATCCCGTGCTTTCACCGGAAGCGGTTTCCGGATGTACGAACGGTTCAGACCCGGCGTCTCCCAAGTGGATCGTGGTCCTGGGCGGGGGACACTCCGCGAACCCGGAGCTGCACCCGTTGAGCCAACTATCTCACCCGTCTCTGGCGCGTCTTGCGGAAGGCATTCGACTATACCGGGAAATACCGGGGGGCAAACTGCTGCTGATGGGAGGAGCCATGTTTTCCGACGTCCCGGAAAGCGTAGTCATGTCCAGGGCTGCGCGGTGCTTGGGCGTCGACGAAAAGGATATCGTTGTGGAGCGTCGTTCGAAGGATACGAGAGACCAGGCCGAAGCCGCACGGACCATTATTGGAGAGAATCGGTTTTTCCTCGTGACTTCAGCCTCTCACATGCCCAGATCAATGGCGCTGTTCAAAAAGTCCGGGACCGATCCCATTCCCGCGCCTACGGGACACCTTGTTAAAAAAGAGCAACACTGGGACCCCGATCGGTTCGTGTTGCAGGCCAGAAACCTTTTGAAGTCGGAACGGGCGTTCTACGAGTTCCTGGGCATGGGTTGGGCCTGGTTTCGGGGTCATGTGTGACACGCCGCTCCGCCGGATACCGGGAGGCCGCGGATATTGACTTCCTCCGTGCGCATCGTATATGGGGAGCAGGAGTCGGGTGCTTCTTTCAGTCGGGCGCACTCCGAGGCGATTGAATCGGGACCGGCTCGCATCCAAACCTTTGACCGGGGCTACTCACCATGGATTTCGACGATATCGCCCATCTCTACGATGCTTGGTTCAAGACCCCCCTTGGGGCTTACGTGGATCTGTGGGAAAAGCGCCTTACCTGGGATGTGGCCGAACCCCGGAAAGGCGAAACCGTGCTCGATATCGGCGTGGGCACGGCCAACTATGTGTCGGACCTCCGAACACTGGGAGTCAAGGCATACGGCATTGACGTGAGCGTTCCGATGCTGCACGTGGCTCTGGAGAAGGCGCGTCGCGCTCCCTTCTTCTTGGAGGTTACCGAGGCCCGCGCGGAAGCGTTGCCTTTCAAGGACGCTTCGTTCGACCTGGTGATGAGCATAACCGCCCTCGAATTTGTACCGGATCCTCAACAAGCCGTGGCGGAAATGAGGCGGGTATGTCGTCCCGGCGGACGCATTGTAGTGTCGGTCCTGAATAAATGGAGCTTGTGGGCGGCCCGGCGTCGACTAATCTCGTTTCTCAAAAGAACCATTTTTTCGGAATGCCGGTTTTACTCCGGTCCGGAAATAAAGCGGCTTTTTGGAACGGCAACGTACCACACTTGCGTCTTTGCGCCTCCGAAGTGTCCCGCTCCCCTGATTCCGATCTTTGACAGGCTGGAGCCGGTTCTGCAGAAACGGCTCAGGCCCTTTGGCGCGTACCTGGTCGTCCGGGTTGACGTTTAGCCGACTCGATGCTGTTCCTCCGCCGCCCGCATCTCCCCGGGAGACGTCGTCACGCAGCAAGGCCGCTGTTTTTCATTGGGAGGGGAGACCAGGAGGATCTCCATGAACGTTGACGTTGAAATCGCCATCATAGGCGGCGGGGTAGTGGGCTGTTCCGTGGCCTGGGTGTTGTCCGAAACATTTGACAACGTCTTGTTGTTCGAACGCAATCCCGGCATTGGAAAAGGGGAAAACCAATCATCGCGGAATTCGGGCGTGGTTCACGCGGGAATCTATTACGACCGGGAAACACGGCCTTTGAAAGCCCGGCTCTGTGTTGAAGGCAACCGACTGCTTTACGATTTCTGCCGGCAGTACGATGTGCCCGCTGTGAGAACCGGCAAGCTCGTGGTGGCTTGTACCCGGGAAGAGGAAGGGATTCTCGATTTCTACCGCGGGAGGGCTCGTGAAAACGGAGTTGAGGGTTGCAGATCGATTTCCGCTTCGGAAATCCGGACCCTCGAACCCAATGTACGTGGGATTTCCGCTCTGCTCGTGCCCAGCTCCGGCATTGTAGAACCTACGGCTCTGGTCCGAAAACTGGCCGCCCTGGCGGAAAACCGCGGTGTGCGGTTTATGGCCGGCACCCGCGTAACGGATATTGTTCCGGAATCCGGCGCGTTTCGCCTTGCCATCGAGTACAGGGACGGACGCACCGACTGCTTCACCACGCGCCGTCTGGTGAACGCGGCCGGTGTAGATGCGGACGCCCTAGCTCGAATGGTCGATCCGGCGTTTCGGGTTACCCTGGATCCCGTGCGGGGCGAATGGGCGCTCTTTTATCGGAACCGGCGACCCGGATTGTTTATGAACGGTATGAACGTGTATCCGGTCCCCACCCGAGTCGACACGCCACACGGCGCCCATTTCACTGTAGGCGTACATCTGACTCCGACTTTCGACGCAACGACGGGTTCCCACTGCATTGGAGACACCGTCATTGTTGGGCCGTGGCTCGGTCCGGTATCCGATCCACGCGATTTTTCAGGCAATCTCAAGCCTCCGGATTTCTTCCATTCGTTCGCGCATACATTCTTCCCCGAGCTGCTCAAAACCGATCTGAATCTCCACCAGACCGGCATTCAGGCCCGTCTCCGCGGACGTCCGGATTTCCTGCTGCATCGGGACACAAGGATGCCGGGGGCCGTTCACTTGTTGGGCATCGACAGTCCCGGGTTGACGGCCTGTCTGGCGTTGGCCCGGGAAGTGAATCGTCTGCTGGATCCTCGGTGAACGTATAAACGGACTTGGGGACCGCGGATTCGCCGCGCCATTCGAGGAGACCACCGTACATGGGACTTCAAAACATGATCAGCTTGGGGGGATTCCTGGCGCTGTTGCTGCTGGCGTGGCTTTCATCCTTCCACAAGCGCAGGTTTCCCGTTAGGACGGTGCTTTTCGGGTGCGGCCTGCAGTTCCTCCTAGGCGCTTTTGTTTTCAGCTCCCCATTGGGCCGGGAGCTGCTGTGGACCATAAACGGATGGGTGATCAAACTGGTCGCCTACTCCGGGGAAGGAATTCGTTTCCTTTTCGGGCCGCTGGCCGCCGGTCCCGGAGAAGCTCATAGTCTGGGATTCATCCTGGCCGTCCAGTATCTGCCCAGCATCATCTTTTTTATGGCCCTCATGGCCTTGCTCTATCAATTGAACATCATGCCCTTCGTAGTCCGGTTGTTTTCGAAGGTCTTCGTACGACTGCTGAAGACGAGTGGAGCCGAGTCCGTCTCCGTTGCATCGAACATCTTCGTAGGAGTCGAATCCGCCAGAGCCGTGCGGCCTTTTCTCTCGAGCATGACCCGTTCCGAGTTGCTGACCATGCTCACCGCGTGCATGTCCACCGTGGCCAGCTCGACCATGGCCATTTATGTAGGAGCACTGAAAAGCGTCTTTCCCGAAATCGCAGGACATCTGATTTCGGCATCGGTCTTGTCCGCCCCGGCCGCCATAGTCATTTCAAAAATCATACTCCCGGAAACCGGGGAGCCCATGACGCTGGGGAAGGTTCCCCCTTCCGCGATCGAGCGCAAGTCCGGTTTTTTGGAGGCGATTATTGGAGGAGCCATGGACGGCGTGAAACAGGTCGCCGCCATATCGGCTCTTCTGGTGGCGTTTCTTTCCTTTTTGGCCCTGGCGAACGGCCTGTTGGGCGGCGCCGCCGGTTTCGTTACGGGAGGGTCCCATTCCATCTCCATCGAGACCATCCTGTCGACTCTTTCCCTTCCGTTGGCTTGGCTCATGGGCGTGTCGCCTCACGATGCGTGGAGCGTGGCGGGACTTTTAGGGGAACGCGTTCTGGTGACGGAGATTCCGGCCTATGTGCATTTGGCTGAACTGGCCAAAGACGGCGGACTTACGGACCCGCGCAGCGTGGTGATCGCCTCCTACGCACTCTGCGGATTCACGCATGTGGCCAGTGTGGCCATATTCGTGGGAGGCATCGGAGCGCTGGCGCCGGAACGAATCAAGGATTTGAGCAGACTCGGCTTCCCGGCGCTGTGGGCTTCGGTGCTGGCTACCTGTGCAACGTGCTGTGTGGCGGGTCTATTCTATACGGGCGGGCAGGTCATACTGGGCGGTCGTTGATCCCTGCCGGAAATAAAGCGGGCGTTCCCCAATAGAAAAACGCCCGTACGATACAACGCGAATGAGTGCGAAACCGAGGCCGTTTCTTTTATGCGGCCGGGAGCAATCCTTCCAACTTCTTCACGATACGGCCTGGAACCAGGTCTCCGATGGAATAGAGCTTTATCAGTTGGGCCGGAATCGCGATTTTCTCCGCCGCGCTCTCCAGGGCTATTCCGCTCGCTTCCAGTTTCTTGATCACTTCGACAAGTTTTGCCGACTCCATGAATAATCTCCTTTTTGATTCGAACCGATTCTTAAAACAGACACTACCCGGACTCGGTCCTGTTGTCAAGTTTGGCGCGCCGCCGTCATTGAAATCGTGGTCTGCTCCGGTACAGGTCGAAACCCGAATTCGAAGTATGCCCGGAACGAACGTTGCTTTCCGTGCAGCCGCGCATTCCTGTCGTCCCGGAACCATGGGGTTCCGCGGTCCCGAAGTTCAGAATCCTCATCGGTCCTACAATTCCGGGTTTTAACATTGTATACAAAAAACTTTTTTTCGTTGCGTCCCCCCGACCGTCGTGCTAAAGAGGTTGAGAACCGGATCCATTGACAACACTCGTTCATCGGAAGGCGGGTGAGGCGCGCACAGTGGCGAAGTCCTCCTAAGGGCGAAAAACTCCTCTATGATTTGGTCGTCTTCGCACGGTTGCGTCTGTTTCTATCCCGATTCTGAAGATTCTAATATTGTGTATATCAACAAACAGAATCAGAGGAGAGTGCTTATGTACGATCGGAAATGGTTGATCATCCCGTTGGCGTTGGTCGTCGGTTTCGTTCTGCTGGCCGCCCCCGTTCTTGCCGCCGCACCGGCGAAACCTTCATTGGACAAATGGAAACCCGCCTTCGATCCTTCCACGGCCAAATACAAGTTCAAAGTCTCCAATGTATCCCACCCCGCATTGAAAGGCGTTTACGCGGGCTTCGCCATCCGTGACGAACTGTGGAAGCGCACCAACGGGCAGATGTATCTCGAGTATTTTCCGTTCTCCATGCTGGGAGGGGAAGTAGAAGTCCTCAATCAGCTTCAGATGGGAGCCATCCAGGGAATGAGCGTCTCTTCGGTCGCTTCCACCAATTTGGGACCCCGGATGGGAGTTATAAACCTGCCCTTTCTGGTCGATTCTTTCGACAAACTGGATAAGTTCATCTCGAATCAAGAGCTGTTTGAGCACTTTCTGGCCGGTATGGAACACCAGGGCATTATCGGTATGGATATCACGGGATACGGGAATTACGGATGGGCCACACTCATTCCCGTGAAAACCATCGAAGACGCAAAGAAAGTCAAAATCCGCATCGCCGAGGCGGCGGTGAACAAGCTGACGTATGAGGCATGGGGCTTCAATCCCGTTGTCATGCCCTGGCCGGATGTGCCGACAGCCCTCCAGCATGGTGTGATTACCGGTCTGGACCACACCCCCATGGTGTGCAACATCACCAAGAAATTCGAAGTGTGCAAGTATTTCACCCAAGTCAATTACGCCCAGGGCCTGTTCATCTGGATCTTCAGCAAAGCCTGGTTCGACACCATCCCCCCCGACCTTCAAAAAGTCTTCAAGGAAGTCGTACGCGACGTATGTGCGCAAATCCGTGTGGAGACTCGCCAGCAGGAAGATGATGAAATCGCCAAAGCCAAGGCGACCGGCGTCGAGTTCTTCCAACTCCCCGAAGCAGACATGGCGACTTTGAAGCAAGAGGCCGACTCGGTTCATCAGAAATACGCTCCTGAAATCGGGCCGGAGTACCTGGAAAAAGTCCAATTGTTCATGGGCTATAAATAAGTCGCACGGACGAATCCATGGGACAGGGGAAGCCCCGGTTTCCCCTGTCTTTGTCTACCGGAGGAGCTTTCTTCCATGATTGGCACGGTCATTCGCTTCCTGGACAAAATACTGACGTTTTTCGAAGACTGGACACTGTACCTTACCGTGATGGTGGCCCTCATATCCCTGTTCATCAATGTGATCTGCCGTTATGGGTTCAACTATCCTCTGTCCTGGTCCGAGGAACTGATCCGCGAAGTCATCATCTACACTACGTTGATCGGATGCAGCGCGGCCGTCAAGAACCGTTCGATGATCAAAATCGACGCACTGGTGCAGATTGTCCCCAGCCTGAAAGCGCCGCTGAATTACTTCAGTCACTTCTGCACGCTGGCGTTCAGTGTGTTCATGATGTATTACGGATGGCATTTCGCGGCAATGCAGGTAGCCACCCGACAGGCGACGATCATACTCGAGATTCCGTTGGTGTACCTCATGGCCATCCTTCCGCTGATGGGATTTCTCATGTTTATTCGAACCATACAGATCATGTACGAAGACATGCTCAAAGCGAAAGCGGTCGGCCGTTGAGTGTGACAAAGCGGACTTCCAATCGTCATAGCGGCAGAAAAGGATGAATCCCATCTTATGGAAACCGGCACCATCATAATCCTGCTCATATTGGTCGGCGGCTTGGCCACCACGGTTCCCGTGTTCATGGCGTTGTTTTTTACGGGTGTGTTCGGCTTCTTGTTCTATACGGACTTGCCTATGATGCTGTTGGTGCAGACGCTTTTCCGGAGTATGGACAATTTCGCCCTGGTGGTGGTGCTTTTTTTCGTCCTCTGCGGCAACATCATGACCTCCGGTTCCATCGTGGACAAACTCATCAAGATGGCCAACGTCCTGGTGGGATTTTTGCCCGGCGGACTGGCCATGGCGGGCGTCATCGCCTGCGGCTTGTTCGGAGCCATCTCCGGCTCCACGGTAGCCACCGTGGTGGCCATCGGCGGGTTCATGATTCCGGCGCTGATCGAAAACCATTATGACGAGCGGTTTTCACTGGGTATCATGACTTCCGCTCCGATCCTGGGAATCGTTATCCCCCCCAGCATCTCCATGATCCTCTACTCCATGATCAGCACGGTGTCTCTGGAGGGACTGTTTCTAACCGGCTTCATTCCCGGAATCATGATCATTGTCGGTTTCTGCTTGTACAGCTTCTTTTTTTGCCTACGTAGGGCGGATTTTCAGCGCCGCCCCAAGCCCACCGCTCGCGAGACGCTCGCTGTGTTCAAGGAGGGCTTCTGGTCCCTCATGCTGCCGGTGATCATTTTCGGAGGGATTTTTTCAGGAGCGTTCACAGCCAACGAAGCCGCCGTTGTGGCCTGCGTGTATGCATTCATTGTCGAGATTTTCATCCACAAGGACATGAAGCTTCGAGCCGTCAAGAAGGTGGTGATTTCTTCGGCCGTGACGTCCGCGACACTACTCATCATCGTGGCCGGAGCCACCTGCTTTGGTCGCTATCTCACGATCGAAGCCATCCCGGCCCAGATCGCGGAGGCGGTAACCACCAATATCCGTCAGCCCTGGGTGTTTTTGCTGGTCATGAACATATTCCTCCTCGTCGTGGGCATGTTCATGGATATCATTTCAGCTACGTTGATTTTGGGTCCCATCCTGGTCCCCATGCTCTCTACGTTTCATGTCGACGCCATGCATTTCGGCCTCCTTATGACCGTCAATCTCGGAATCGGCTATTGTACGCCGCCGCTGGGGGTGAGCCTCTACATAACCGGAGCGTTGACCAACCGCGATTTGATTTACACGACGTGGGCCGTCATGCCTTTTGTCCTGATCCAGATCGTGATCCTTTTCATACTCACCTACTTGCCGGATGTGGTACTCTGGCTGCCAAGACTGGTGTACGGTTACGAATAGGCGGAAAACGGACGTTAGAGGGGTCCTAGTCGTCCGACAGAACACCATCGTCCCCATCGTCGGACTTCCATGCCGTCCTTGCCGGGAAGAAACCGTTCCTGGAGATCCATGAGAATATTTCACCGTGTATGCATCCTATCGGGCACGTTGCTGTTCGTCTGGCTTCTATGGCGCATCGGACCCAATACCGTTTGGCGACACGTTCTCGAGTTGGGGTGGGGAATCCTCGGCGTCTTCTTTCTGGAAGGAGCCGCTGAACTCTTTCACACACTCGGCTGGAGATCCTGCCTGGCCAAGACTCACCGAAAACTCGGCTTCGGAAAACTCTTCGCAATCAAGTGGGCCGGCTACGCCATCAATAACCTGACACCTACCGCCAATGTGGGAGGCGAAGTTACCAAGGGAACGCTTCTCGCGGGATACGGAAGCGGGGCGCAAGCCGCAAGCGGGGTGATCGTCGGAAAGATGGCCTTCGTGCTGGCCCAGTTGTTGTTCGTGGCCGTTGGATCCGTGATCCTGTTTCCCTACCTCGACGTTGCGCCCGCCATCCTGACCGGAGTCTTCATCGGCGGAGGTTTGTTGCTCTCGGGCCTGGTAAGTTTCCTTCTTCTTCAGAAATATGGGAAACTAGGGGCCGTCCTTCGCCGGCTTGCCGCTCGAAACCTGGGGAGAAACACACTGAAACGGTTCTCCGAAAAGCTCGATTCCCTGGATAACGAACTCCGATCGTTCTATATTGAACGGCCGTTTGGGCTCTATGTGGCCCTGCTTTGGCACTCGTTCGGGTTTGTCTGTTACGTCGCCCAGGTCTACCTGTTCCTGATTCTATCCGGCGCTCAGGCCACCATCACGGGTGCGGCTGGAGCGTGGTGCCTCGCGAGTTGGTTCGATCTGGCGGGTTTTGCCGTTCCTCTGCGCATCGGCGTCCAGGAGGGCGCCCGAGTGGTGGCCCTGGTGGCCCTGGGGCTTCCGTCGGCGCTGGGTATGGCCTTTGCCATGGTGATCCGGATCCAGGAAATCTGCTGGGCAGGACTCGGACTCCTCGTTTATGCTTCCATGACGTCTAAGAACATCGGATCCCTCGACTCAGCGGAAGAAGCCACGAATCGAGCCCGTTAAAAGACCCTCCGGCATGGAACCGAATGCCGGTCGTTCGGCATATGTCATGTTGTCCGGAATCGGACTGTTTATATTTGGTTCATAGGAATTCTCCGTGCAGGAAACTCGCATTCAGAAATGGCTCGGACGGATCCTTTCCTTGACGCTTTGGAGGCCCGGTCTCACCGTAGCCATCGGTATCCTGCTTGCCGTCGCTTCGTGGGCC